>CANGMH010000220.1 GCA_947454005.1 Verrucomicrobiota bacterium | reverse complement strand
GTCGAGGTCGAAGGGGTCCGCGAACACCAGCCAGCCGTTGCACTTCCCCGGACCGACCCCGGTGAGCGAGTGCCAATCGGACGGCGTCGCCGCCCCGGCCACGTCTTCGTCCGCGAAATGCAGCGCCTTCAGGTCCGCGCCCGGAAGATGCATCAGCTGCAAGGCGATCCCCGGGGCGTCCTCGATCTCTTCGCCGCCGGCGATCAGGCTCTGGCTCGAACAGCCGACGAGCAGCGGCACGCGCGCGTTGAGCCGGACGACCTCGAGCACCTCGGCGGCGACGTCGAAGAACTGCGGGGTGAGGAAGACCACCCCGAGCGACACGGACGGCGCGTCGAGCCGCGCGCGGAGCTGGGCGGCCCAGCGCCCGAGGCGGACCTCGTCCCATCCGCCGGTGTAGTGCCCGGCGACAGCGAACGGCTGGTTCATGGACGGACCATAGGGGCGGACCGTCGACCTGCAAGGCACGGTGATGTCGAGATGAGCCGGAGGTCCCGCGGAGGCCGTGGCTCCGGTCGTGCCGTCCCGTCCGGGCGGAAACCGGGCCCTCTGCTCAGCACGGAAAATCCACCCTGGGTTCCCGGGCCTCCGTGCATTCCGGGCAGGCCCTCAGCAGAGCGGGTCCTCCGGTCCCAGGATCCAAGCCGAAGGATGCCGGGTGAGGCCGATGTGCGGATAGTAATCCACGGCCTTCGGCGCGGAGAGAAGGATGAGCAGGGCGTCCGGGGCCGCCTTGCGGACGAGCTCGATCAGCTCCTTCCCGATCCCTTGGCGCTGGTGCGAGACACGGACCGCGAGATCGCTGAGATAGGTGCAATAGACATGGTCGGTGATCGCCCGAGCGATGCCGACGGGCAGGTCGCCGTCCCAAGCGGTGACGACCAGGTCGGCGTTCTTGAGCATCGCGGTGATCCGCGCCCGGTCGTCGACCGGACGCCGTTCGCCGAGCGTCGACGCCCGGTAGAGTTCGATGACGGCATCGATGCCGATGTCGTTCCCGGTCCGGTAGGTGATCGCCATGCAGGTAGGACCCCTAGCCACGCTCGAAGCGAGAGGGCACCGATGAGGGGGGCGGGGCATCGTTTTTTGAGCGCCTCCAAGCTCCGATGCCAAATATGGCGCCCGCGAGCACCACAAGGCTGTAGATGGAGGGTTCCGGGACTGCGACGCTGACCAGTTTGCCGTTTATGTAAAGTCTATCAACTGTCCCTAGAACCGCCTGCGTCGTTGGAGGGTATCCGAAGTGCATTGATGCGATTCGTTTCGGGAACTGGTTGAGGTCGATTGAACTGGGCAGGCTTGTGTCGGTGAACACACTGCTTACATCTCCCGCCGATCCGGCGACCAAAGTGATTCCGTCAACGGTTCCATCGAAGGGGGTGTCAGCTCCAAAATACCAAAGCGCTGTGCCACCGAAAATGCTGTAGATGACTCCGTCGAATACCCCGCCGCCGCTCGAAACGCGATCGTTGACAACAAAGACTGCGGTGGTGCCGCCGACGCCTCCTCTCCCAGCTGCGAATCCAGCGGAACCGCCCGCGCCGTAGAGTCCATCGCGGACCAGCGCCTTGGATGACGGCAGCGTGAAATTCATGGCGTATGCCACACCAGTCAGGTAGGGGCTACCCGGTAGGCCCTGGGTGATCGTTCCAGCGAACACATACTCGTCCGTTTGGGCTTGGACAGATGTCCATTGGAGGCAGCTAACCAATGACAGCCCGAGAAGCGCTTTATGGACGATAGCTCGAAAATACGTCTTCACTCCATAACCCTAATCTCGGAATCGCTGAATGCACAAAGATTCGGCGCAGGATGGTCTCCGCATGGCGAACGAGACCATAGCTGGACACTGATGTTCAGGTCGCGTGAAAGGCGGATAGAGATGCCGGACCCGATACCGCGGTATCGACAGAATTGATTTGGAACCGAATCGCGACACTCCGTCGAGCGTGGTCGAAGGTTTAATTCGCCACGACCGCGCCGTTGCGCAGGCGGATCACGTGCCGGCAGCGTTTCGCCAGCTCGAGGTCGTGCGTGACGAGCACCAGAGCGGTGCCGGCGGCGGCGTTGAGGTCGAAGACCATGTCCACGACGAGCCGCGCGGTGTCGCCGTCGAGGTTCCCGGTCGGTTCGTCGGCGAAGAGGATCTGCGGGCGGTTCACGAACGCCCGGGCGAGGGCGACGCGCTGCTGTTCTCCGCCGCTGAGCTGGGCCGGATAATGGTGCATGCGGCCGCCGAGCCCGACCTTGGCGAGCAGCTGCTCCGCCTGTCCCCGGTCCGCTCCGTGTCCGCGCAGCTCGAGAGGCACGAGCACGTTCTCCAGCGCGGTCAGGGTGCCGAGCAGCTGGAAGTTCTGGAAGATGAAGCCGACGTGGTCGTTGCGGACGCGCGCGCGCGCGTCCTCGTCGAGCGGGCCGAGGTCGTGTCCCGCGAGCGCCACGGTGCCGCTGCTGGGGCTGTCCAGCCCGGCGCAGAGGCCGAGCAGGGTGGTCTGTCCGCTGCCGCTGGGGCCGACGATGGCCAGCGTGTCGCCGCGGGCCAGGGCGAGGTCGACGTCGCGCAGGACGGTCAAGGTCGACCCGGCCCGGCCGTAGGTCTTGGTCAGGGCGCGGGTCTCGAGGATGGGCACGGTCGGCACGGCCGCGAAGGTGGCGGTGGAACCGGGCGAGTCAACGGCCGGCGCGGCCGGGCAGGCAGGAAGCCCGGCCCGGTCGTCGGCATCTCACTTCAGCGACGGCTCTGCGCCGGTCGTGCCGCGCAACGTCCCGAGATAGTCGCGGTTCTTGGTCTTCTCGAGCTGGACGCGCGCCTCGCTCAGGCGGTCGCGCAGGCCGAGGCGGTCGACCTCGTCCGCGTAGCTCGCCCGGCCGACGAACTTGTCCAGATAGGCGACGCGTTTCTGCCAGCGCGCGACGTCCTGCGCCTGCTTGGCCTTGAGGCGGGCCTCGTACCAATCACTGGCGAGCAGATGTTCCCGGGTGAACAACTCGCGGATGGCCGGGTGCTCGAGCGTCTTGCCTTCGAACGTGCCGTCGCGCATCACGTGCAGCAGGGCGCGCAGCGGCGGGCAGGCCCACGCGATGGAGCCGTCGTTGAAGTAGTTCTTCGCGACGCGGCGGTGGGTGGCGACGATGTTGTCGAGCGCGTCGGCGAACTCGTGGGCGTCCTGCAGCTCGGGCCGGAGCATGGCGTCGGTGAGGACGGAATGCGGGTGGTTGAAGATGCGGCCGAAGAACGCGTTCACGAACTTCCGCGTTATGCGGTAGCCGAGGCGGCTGGCGAGGATCTCGCGTCCGCCGGTCTCGAAGTCCCGGAGCGGTTCGAGCATGCCGTTGGCGATGAGCCAGCGCGGGTCCCGCTCCTCGGGCCCGAGGCGGCACCAGAGCTCCGGGACGAGCAGGGAGACGTCGTGGTCCACGCGCACTTTGGGGCCGAGGCATCCGGCGCTGGTGAGGAAGGCGTCGTAGCCGCTGACGATGTAGCCGACGAGGGCGGCGTTGAGGTCGTAGATCGGCGGGAGCGCGTTGAACGGGCCCTTGGTCAGCGCGCCCTCGCTGCCGGCGCCGGTCGTGCTCGGCGATTTGCCGGTCATCGACGAGATGAACTCCATGAACAGCTCCGGCAGCTCCATGTAATGGATCGGGCCGTAGCAGGCGAGCGACTGGACCTTGGGCTCGGCCGGGTTGTTCCTGCGGCCGGCGAGGACGGCGGTGACCGGTTGGTGCAGCGGCTTGTCGGACGGCAGCCGTCGCGCGAGGCGGGTGCCCATCTCGGCGAGGTGCTTCGAACGGGGGTCCTGCAGGTCGGGGCGCAGCTGGAGGTAGCGCGGGTTCTTGGACGGCTTGCCTTCGACGATGCGCGGATGGGCGCTGGAGACGAAGAAGGCCTTGGACGGGTCCTTCGCGACGTCGCGCACCAGCTTCTGCATCGGCTCGGTGAACTGGTGGAACCCGATGGCGTCGTCGAGCAGCTCCTTCGCGTCGGCGTGGGTGAGCGGCGCGTAGTTCGAGAAGAAGTTCCCCGGCTGGGCGAAGTCGTGCTCCGCCATGTTGTCGTAGCCGCGGACGATGGCGTCGTCGGGGCGCTGGAACAACCGCGTCTCGGTGTTGTGGACGAACTTGAGCGAATGCTGGGTCGCCCCGGCATCGAGGCCGGACAACGCCTCGCGCGGCACGACGACGCTGGCGGTGATGTCGTCCTCGGCCTGGATCTTCTTGGCGGGATGGAAATCCTTCCGCAACCCGAACGTGCGCCACTGGCCCTCGGAATCGTAGCCCACGCGCAGGAACTGGGTCGCGAGCTTCTTGCGGCCGATGCGCAGCTCGTTCGACGACTCGCCGTTGATGACATCCACGCTGAACTGCCCTCGCCAATCCTCGCCCCAGGTCGGTTTCCAGAAGCGCTTCACCACGAAGACCAGCTCCTTGATGTGCTGGGGGATGGCGGCGACCGAGCGGTTGTACTCGTCGGTGTAGTCGTCACCCGGCGTGAGCAGCTTGATGACGCTGCCGAGGGACCGCTGCGGCGCGAGCACCGGGCGGACGTCCTTGCCGTTCTTCGACGCGTCGCGGAAGCGGCCGGAATAATCCCGCTTGAGCAGCTCCTCGACCTGGTCGAAGTCCTTCTGGAAATCCGCGACGAACACCGGCCCGTGGATGATCGCGTCCGTGATCGGCTTGGAGATCTCCGACTTGCCGCCGCCGCTCACGGTGCAGGGCTTGTGGCAGAGCGTGCCCTCGGGCTTGGTGCCGATGAGCCGCCAGGCGCGGTTGCCGACGGGTTTCTCGAGGTGGATCTTGAAGCCGCTCGGCAACACGTAGGTGTGGTCGAGCAGGAGCTTGATGGAACGGGTCGAATCCCCCTGCGGCCAGGAGACACGCTGCTGCTCCAGCTCGAACTTCGCCGATTCCGACACATAGACGATGTCGGGATGCGCCTTGTCGGTGGCGTAGCCCTCGGGCCTGACGTCGAGCCGGTCGGCGAAGAGCCGGGCGACCTCGGCGAAGGTGTGCTTGAACTCGTGGCGGTGCAGCACGGCGTCGTACTCGCCGGCGAGGTCGTAGCAGGGGAACACCAGCGCGCCGCCCGCGTGCTCCTCCTCGGCGAGGCCGAAGAGGTTCGCGGCGAAGGAGATCTGGGTCTTCACCTCCTTCTTGCAGTAGCCGAAATAGTTGTCGCCGATGACTGTGACGATCGTGCCGCTCGCGTCGCGCGCGGTGACCTTGAAGGCGCCGCCGTCGTTGTAGAGCTCGCCTTCGGACCTCCAGCACATGCCGTCGCGGCGCTGCCGTTCGGTCGCGGCGTCCCATGCGGGCAGGCCGAGCTCCTTCTTGGTGAAGGTGCCGACGAGGTGCGGCGCGAGGATCACGCAGCCGGTGTGGCCGGACCAGTGCGCGGGATCGAGCGCGGCGTCGTTCTCCGGCAGGTTCGGGTCGCCCGCGTTGCCGAAGATGCTCTCCACGAAATCCAGGTTGCTGACCAGGTTCCCCGGCACGAAGAACCGCGTCTCCATCCGCTGCTCGGCGATGAAGCCCGGCACCTCCGGGCAGACGACCGGGCGCAGGTAGAGCGACACGAAACAGGCGGCCTGGTCCTCCTGCGACGCGGTGAAGGGCAGGCGCATCAGCGCCGCGGGCGGTTGGAGCGCTTTGCGCAGGAGGTTGGCGAAGACCTCCTTGGGCACGGCCTTCTTGTCGTCAGGGATCGGCAATCCGCCTTCGGTGACGTGGAAGATGCCCTCGGTCGTGCGCCGGTCGGACTTCGGGTTGTGCAGCACGCCGTTGGCGACGCGGTAGCTGCGGATGATGTCGCTGACGAACTCGTTCCGGTCCGGCGGCAACGAGGCGACGCGGGCGAGGCCGGCCCGGTCGAGCAGCAAGGTCGTCGCCGGCAGCTTGGGCGGCACCACCGAATCGCCGAGGTAATCGTACAGGAAGGTCTGGATCCGCGCGTCGACGGGGCAGAGATGCGAGGCGAGGAGCCGGTCCTTCTCGCGGCTGCGGGCGATGAGAGAGGCGACCAGCGCGGCGGTCTCGGGATTGACGCTGGCCGCGTAGAGCGGGAGCCCGAGCTCGGCGAGTTTGAGGTTCAGGTGCCGGATCTCGGCGTTCGCGGACAGGGTGTTGGGCATGGGCTCGTTCGGGTTATGTGCGCGGGAGCGGAAGACGCGCACGGGCGGAGCATGGTGCAGGACACCGGACGCGCGCAAGGCGGTCGTGCGCCGGTGGCTCGGATGGCCCTTGCAGCGGCTCCTCGGAGCGGCATGAAAAAACCCCGGCCAGCAGCGCTGACCGGGGTCTTTCAAGGAAGGAAGGCCGATCTCAGGCCGGCGACGGGGCCGGGGACCCGAAACCGGGGAGCTTGGGGGGCACCGGCTTCATCACCTCGGGCAGCGGGGTGGCCGCTTGCGCGCCGCTGGGCGGATCGATGTCCGAAGGCTTCACCGGCGGCGGCGTGAACGTGCCGGTCTTGACGATGGCCGTGACCTGTTCACCGTCGAGCGTCTCGTATTCGAGCAGCGCGTTGGCGATCAGCTCCAGCTTGTCGCGATGGGTCTCGATGATGTGCTTCGCGGTGCCGAACCCTTCGTCGATGATGCGCTTGATCTCGCCGTCGATCGCCTGGGCGGTGGATTCGCTGTATTCCTTGGAACGCATCATGTCGCGCCCGAGGAAGACGTACTCGTTGGCCTCGCCGTAGAGCACCATGCCCAGCTTGTCGCTCATGCCGTAGTGCATGACCATCGCCTTGGCCATGCTGGTGGCCTGCTGGATGTCGCCCGCCGCGCCGGTGGAGATGTCGTCGGTGACCAGCTCCTCGGCGATGCGGCCGGCCATCGTCACGGCGACGAGGTCGAGCAGCTCCTTGCGCTTGCGGTTGAGCAGGTCGTCCTTCGGCAGCCACATGGTGGAGCCGAGCGCCTGTCCGCGGGGGATGATGGTCACCTTGTGCAGCGGATGCGTGTGGGTGAGCACCACGTTGACCAGCGCGTGGCCGGCCTCGTGCCAGGCGGTCCCGCGCTTCTCCTCGTCCGACATCGCCAAGCTGCGGCGCTCGCGGCCCCAGCGGACCTTGTCGCGGGCCTCTTCCAGCTCGGCCTGGCCGATCGATTTGCGGCTCTGCCGCGCGGCGATGAGCGCGGCCTCGTTGAGCAGGTTGGCCAGCTCGGCGCCGGAGAACCCGGGCGTGCCGCGGGCGATGACCGAGAGGTCGACCGAGCTGTCGAGCTTCACGTTCTTCGCGTGGACCTTGAGGATCGCCTCGCGTCCGCGGACGTCGGGCAGGCTCACGGTGACCTGGCGGTCGAAGCGGCCGGGACGGAGCAGGGCGGGATCGAGCACGTCGGGACGGTTCGTCGCCGCGATGATGATGATGCCTTCCTGCGTGTCGAAGCCGTCCATCTCGACCAGCAGCGCGTTGAGCGTCTGCTCGCGCTCGTCGTTGCCGCCGCCGAGGCCGTGGCCGCGCGAGCGGCCGACGGCATCGATCTCGTCGATGAAGATCAGGCAGGGCGTGGCCTTGCGGGCCTGCTCGAACATGTCGCGCACGCGG
>CANGMH010000219.1 GCA_947454005.1 Verrucomicrobiota bacterium | reverse complement strand
TCCCTCGCGCCCCACCATCAGCTCGAGGAGACGCTCGCTGGGTTCAAGGGCACGGAAGCCGCGCTCGCCTTCAGCACCGGCTACTCGGCCGCCCTCGGCGCCATCACCGCGCTGCTCGGGAAGGACGACGTCATCGTCGTCGACAAGCTCGTCCACGCCTGTTGCGTGGATGCGGCCAAGCTCAGCGGGGCGAAGCTGCGCGTGTTCGGCCACAACGACCTCGACGACCTGGAACGGATCCTGAGATGGGCCGACGGACGCGGCGCCGAGGGCCGGCGCGGACGCACGCTGGTCGTGACCGAGAGCGTCTTCTCCATGGACGGCGACCTCGCTCCGCTGAAGGATATCGTCGACCTCAAGGAACGCCACGGAGCGTGGCTGATGCTGGACGAGGCGCACGCGACGGGCCTGTTCGGCGAGAACCGTAGGGGCGTCGCGGAGGCCTTCGGCGTCGCCGACCGCGTCGAGATCCAGATGGGGACGCTGGGCAAGGCCTTCGGTGCCGCCGGCGGCTACATCGCCGGCTCGCGCGTGCTCGCCGACCATCTCGTGAACCGCGCGCGCAGCTTCATCTTCTCGACCGCGCCGGCGCCCGCCGCCGCCGCCGCTGCGCGCGCCGGGATCGAGGTCGTCGCCGGCAGCGAAGGCGCGCAGCGCTGCCACCGGCTCTGGACCTGGGTGGACCTCTTCAAGAACAGCCTCGTCAACTCCGGCTGGCCGCCCGGGCTTGTCCAGAGCGCGATCGTCCCGCTGATGGTCGGCGACGAGACCGCCGCCGTCGCCCTCGCCGACACCTTGCGCGCGTCCGGCATCTTCATCCCGGCGATCCGGTATCCCACCGTGGCGCGCGGCGCGGCCCGGCTGCGGGTGACGTTGTCCGCGGACCACGCCGTCGAGGAGGTCTCCGGAGCGGTCGCCGCCCTCGTCGCCAACCGTCCTCCCGCCCCTCTCGCCTGATGCACCCGATCGCACGGCTCGACCACGCCCATGTCTGGCATCCGTTCACGCAGATGCGCGACTGGCAGAAGAGCGAACCCATCGTGATCGTCGAAGGACACGGTACGGTGCTCCGCGACATCCGCGGCAAGGAATACCTCGACGCGAACTCGTCGATCTGGACGAACCTCCACGGGCACGGCCATCCGACGATCAACGCCGCGCTGCGCCGGCAGCTCGGGAAGGTCGCCCACACCTCCGCGCTCGGTCTCGCCAACGAGCCCGCGAGCCGCCTGGCCGCGGAGTTGGCGAAAGCCGCCGCGGTCGCCGGCCCGGCCGCTCCTCGCTCCCCGCTCCCCGCTCCGCGCCTAGAAAAGGTCTTCTTCTCCGACGACGGCTCCACGGCGATGGAGGTGGCGCTGAAGCTGACGTACGAGTTCACCCGGCGGACGAAGGGGCAGAAGTCGCCTCGCTTCCTCGGACTGCAAGGCGCGTACCACGGCGACACCGTGGGCGCGGTCTCGCTCGGCCACATCGACCTCTTCCACAAGGCCTACGCCGGACTGCTCTTCAAGAGCGACGCGGTGATGGCGCCGTATTGCTACCGGTGCCCGTTCAACCGTGCGAAACCGGAGCGCGCCGACGCCCGCGAGTATCGTCGTTGCGGCTGGGAATGCGTCGGCAAGGTCGAGCAGAAGCTCGACTCCGCGACGAGACGCGGGAATCCCTATGCCGGGTTCGTGTTCGAGCCGTTGATGCAAGGCGCGGCCGGCATGATCCCGCAGCCCACGGGTTGGCTCAAGCGCGTCACCGACCTCGCCCGCGGCCACGGCGCGTTGCTGATCGCCGACGAGGTGATGACCGGCTTCGGACGCACCGGCGGATGCCGGGCGGAGGAGCCTAAGAGAAAGGGCGCGGTGGAGAAAGGTTCCACGACGCGCATGCTCCCCGGTTCCCCTGCCCCGCTCTTCGCCTGCCAGCAGGAAGGTGTGCAACCTGACTTCCTCGCATTGGCGAAGGGTCTCACCGGTGGGTACCTGCCGATGGCGGCGACGCTGACGACGCAGGACGTGTTCGACGCGTTCCTCGGCGAGTACGAGGATTTCAAGACCTTCTTCCACGGCCACAGTTTCACCGGCAACCAGCTGGGTGCCGCCGCCGGACTTGCCAGTCTCCGGTTGCTGGAATCTTCGAAGTCCGTCGCCGCGCGGGAGAAGCTGGAAGCCGCGTTGCGTTCCATGACCGCTTCGCTGTGGACATCGCCGCATGTCGGCGACGTCCGACAGGTCGGGCTGGTCATCGGCGTGGAACTCGTCCGCGACTGGAAGAAGCGGACGCCGTTCGACCTGCGCGAAAGGGCGGGCATCCGCGTCTGCGAAGCGATGGGCCGGCGCGGCGTGCTCACGCGGCCGATCGGCAACGTGGTGGTGCTGATGCCGCCGTACTGCACCACGCCGGCGCAAGCGGAGCGCATGGTCGCCGCGCTCCGGGAATCGGTCGACGAAGTGTTGGGTTGACCCGCGTCCACCTGCCTCCGCTCCGGGGCCCGCAGGAACCTGCCGAAAACGAAAAGGGCGGCCTTGCGGCCGCCCTTCGTCGTCGGTGTCGCCGCGCTCAGGCGAGCAGCGGGGAGGTCTCGTCCACTTCGGACGCGACCGGAGCCGGTTCGTCCTCGGGGACGTCGACCAGCATCTTGAGGACCACGCCGCGATGGCGGTCGAAGCCGGTGCCGGCCGGGATGATGTGGCCCATGATGACGTTCTCCTTGAAACCGCGGAGCGCGTCGGACTTGCCCAACGTCGCGGCCTCGGTGAGGACGCGGGTGGTGTCCTGGAACGACGCGGCGCTGAGGAACGACTCGGTCTCGAGGGACGCCTTGGTGATGCCGAGCAGCACCGGGGCCGCCTCGGCGGGCTTGCCGCCCATCTTCTCGATCCGTTGGTTCTCGTCCTCGAACGTGACCTTATCGATCTGCTCGCCCCAGAGGAAGATCGTGTCGCCGGGCTCGGTGATGCGGACCTTGCGGAGCATCTGGCGGACGATGATCTCGATGTGCTTGTCGTTGATGGTGACGCCCTGGAGACGATAGACCTCCTGGACCTCGTTGACCATGTGCTCCTGGAGCTCGTGAGGTCCGCAGATGTCGAGGATCTCGTGCGGGACGACCGGTCCGTCGGTGAGCTGCTGGCCCTTCTTCACGAAGTCGCCCTTGTACACGATGACGTGCTTGCTCATCGGGATGAGGTGCTCCTCCTCGGAATCGGTGTGCGGATCCTTGACCACGATGCAGCGCTTGCCGCGCACGCTCGGGCCGAAGTCCACCACGCCGTCGATCTTGGCGATCTCCGCGGCGTCCTTCGGACGTCGGGCCTCGAAGAGCTCGGCGACACGCGGCAGACCGCCGGTGATGTCCTTGGTCTTCGATGCTTTGCGGGGCGTCTTCGCCAGCAGCGCGCCGGCGCCGATGTCGTCGCCTTCGCCCACGACCAAGTGCGCGCCGGCCGGGATCGGGTACTGCGCGATCGGGTCGCCGTTCTTGTCCTCGACGACCACCTGGGGATGCAGGTCCTCCTTGTGCTCGACGATGACCATGTCCTCGGTCCCGGTGGCCTGGTCGGTCTCCTGCTTCATCGTGACGCCCTCGATGATGTCGTGGAAGCGGACGCGGCCCGCTTTCTCGGAGATGATGGGGACGTTGTACGCGTCCCACTCGACGAAGACCTCGTTCTTCTTCACCTGGCCGCCGTCCGGCACCGCGATGATCGAGCCGACGACGATGGTGTGGGTCTCGAGCTCCTTGCCGTCCGGGCTCGAGATGACGATGGAACCGTTCTTGTTCAGGACGATGTTGTTGCCGTCTCCGAGCTCCACGACGCGGAGCTCGTTGTACCGGGCGATACCGTCGTGCTTGGACTTGATCTGCGGCTGCTTGTACGTCTGCGCCGCGGCGCCACCGATGTGGAACGTGCGCATCGTCAGCTGCGTGCCCGGCTCGCCGATCGATTGGGCGGCGATGATGCCGACGGCCTCGCCGTGCTTGACCAGCTTGCCGGTGGACAGGTTCCGGCCGTAGCAACGGGCGCAGATGCCGATCTTGGTCTCACAGGTGAGCACCGACCGGATCTTGATCCGCTCGACGCCAGCGCGCTCGACGGCCTTGGACTTGATCTCGTCGAACTCCTCGCCCGCGCCCAGCAGCTTGTGCTTCAGGTCGGTCGGATCGTAGATGTCCTCCGCCGAGTAGCGGCCGAGGATGCGCTCGCTGATCTTCACGACCTCTTCCTCGCCCTCGTAGATGGAGGAGACGAAGATGCCGTTGGTCGTGCCGCAGTCGTCCGTGCGGATGATCACGTCCTGCGCGGCGTCGACGAGCTTGCGCGTCATGTAGCCGGAGTCGGCGGTCTTCAGCGCGGTGTCGGCAAGACCCTTGCGGGCGCCGTGCGTGGAGATGAAGTACTCGAGGACGGTGAGGCCCTCGCGGAAGTTCGAGAGGATGGGCTTCTCGATGATCGAGCCGTCGGGCTTGGCCATGAGGCCGCGGAGACCGGCGAGCTGCCGGACCTGCGCCTTGTTGCCGCGGGCGCCGGAATCGACCATCAGGCTGACCGGGTTGAACTCCTTCTTGCCCTGGTTGTGGTCGAACGTCTTGAGCATGACGTTCGCGATCTGGTCGGTGCAATGGGTCCAGATGTCGATGACCTTGTTGTACCGCTCCTGGTTGGTGATGACGCCCTTCTTGTGCTGCTTCTCGACATCGCTGATCTGCTTGAGCGCCAGATCGATCTCCTTGGACTTGGCCTCGGGGATGATCATGTCGTCGATACCGATCGAGACGCCCGCCTTGGTCGCCTGCTCGAAGCCGATCTCCTTCAGCTTGTCGAGGGTGACCACCGTGCGCTCGTGGCCGCAGACCTTGTAGCAGTTCAGGATGAGGTCGCCGAGCTTGGCCTTGCCGATGGGCAGGTTCGGGAAACCGAGCTCCTTGGGCCAGATCTCGGAGAAGATGACGCGACCGACCGTGGTCTCGATGACCGACTTCTCGTTGTCGCCGTACACCGTCTTCGCACCGCCGCGGTTGGGGTTGGCGAGCATGATCCGGTCATGGGTCTTCACCGCGCCGTCCGCCAACGCGAAGAGCACCTCGTGCTTGTCGCCGAAGAGCATCAGGCGTTCGCCTTCTTTCCTGGCCTTGCGCGGTTCCGCGGTCAGGTAGTAGCAGCCGAGCGTGATGTCCTGCGTCGGCGTCATGATCGGTTTGCCGCTCGACGGGCTGAAGATGTTCAGCGGCGCCATCATGAGCAGCCGCGCCTCCATCTGGGCCTCGACCGACAACGGCACGTGCACGGCCATCTGGTCGCCGTCGAAGTCCGCGTTGTACGCGGTGCAGACGAGCGGATGGATGCGGATCGCCTCGCCCTCGATGAGGACGGGTTCGAACGCCTGCACCGAGAGACGGTGGAGGGTCGGCGCGCGGTTGAGCAGCACCGGATGTCCCTTGGTCACCTCTTCGAGGATGTCCCAGACCTCGGGCGACTGGCGCTCGATCATCTTCTTCGCGCTGCGCACCGTGTGGACATATCCGAGCTCCTTGAGCCGGCGGATGATGAACGGCTCGAACAGCACGAGCGCCATCTTCTTGGGCAGACCGC
This sequence comes from Verrucomicrobiota bacterium, assembly GCA_947454005.1. GTDB lineage: Bacteria > Verrucomicrobiota > Verrucomicrobiia > Limisphaerales > UBA9464 > CAIVQB01. Next base: position 1,999 of record CANGMH010000219.1, on the reverse strand, counting down.
ACTGGTGCAGCTTGAGCTCGGGACCGATGACGATGACGGAACGGCCCGAGTAATCGACGCGCTTGCCGAGCAGGTTCTGACGGAAGCGGCCCGACTTGCCCTTGAGCATGTCGGAGAGCGATTTGAGGGCCCGGTTGCCGGCGCCGGTGACCGCGCGGCCGTGGCGGCCGTTGTCGAACAACGCGTCGACGGCTTCCTGGAGCATCCGCTTCTCGTTGCGGATGATGACCTCGGGGGTCTTGAGCTGGAGCAGGTTCTTCAACCGGTTGTTCCGGTTGATGACGCGCCGATAGAGGTCGTTGAGATCCGAGGTCGCGAAACGACCGCCTTCGAGGGGAACGAGGGGGCGGAGATCGGGCGGGATGACCGGCAGGACCGTGAGGATCATCCACTCGGGCCGGCTCTTCGACTTGAGGAAGCCCTGGAACAGCTTGATCCGCTTGGCGAACTTCTTGCGGTTCTGCTTCGACTTCGTCTCCGTCATCGAGATCTGCAGCTCGTCGATGGTCTTCTCGAGCTGGACGTTCGCCATCGCCCCGTGGACGGCCTCGGCGCCCATCTTGGCGGTGAAGGCATCGGCACCATAGGTGGTGCGGGCCTCGCGATACTCGTGCTCGCTGAGGAGCTGGTGCACCTTGAGCGGCGTGTTGCCCGCGTCGATGACGAGGTAGTCCTCGTAATAGATGACGCGCTCGAGGTTGCGGGCCGTCATGTCGAGCATGAGGCCGAGCCGGGAGGGCATGCACTTGAAGAACCAGATGTGGCTCACCGGGACGGCGAGCTCGATGTGGCCCATCCGCTCGCGGCGGACGCGCGCCAAGGTGACCTCGACGCCGCAGCGGTCGCAGACCACGCCGCGGTGCTTGATGCGCTTGTACTTCCCGCACGAGCACTCCCAGTCCTTCACCGGGCCGAAGATGCGCTCGCAGAACAGACCGCCCTTCTCGGGCTTGAAGGTCCGGTAGTTGATGGTCTCGGGGTTCTTGACCTCGCCCTTCGACCACGAGCGGATGATCTCGGGCGACGCGACGGAGATCGCGACGTGATCAACCTGGTTGACCTTGTCCAGGCCCAGCAACTCGCGGGCGGTTTCCTTGGAAGAAATCATAGCAGTCTCAGTTCCGATCGGTTTTTCCAATCACGGACAAACAGGTTCTCAAGCGAACGCCGCCAGGGCGTTCGCGGTGGACGGCGGAGCGTCGGACGGGTTGCTGTAACCCACCGTGACGTCGAGGCCGAGGGACTGCATCTCCTTCACGAGCACGTTGAACGACTCGGGGATGCCCGCTTCGAGGGAGTTGTCGCCCTTGACGATGCTCTCGTAGATCCGCGTGCGGCCCTGCACGTCGTCGGACTTGACGGTGAGCAGCTCCTGCAGCGTGTAGGCGGCGCCGTAGGCCTCCATGGCCCAGACCTCCATCTCGCCGAAGCGCTGGCCGCCGTACTGCGCCTTGCCGCCCAGCGGTTGCTGGGTGACGAGGGAGTAGGGACCGACGGCCCGGGCGTGGATCTTGTCCGCGACCAAGTGGCCGAGCTTCAGCATGTAGATGTAGCCGACGACGATCTCTTGGTCGAAGCGCTCACCGGTGCGTCCGTCGTAGAGATGCACCTTGGCGTGTTCGGGAAGTCCCGCCTCCTTGAGGTAGCCGCGGATCTCTTTCTCGCGGATGCCGTCGAAGACAGGCGTCGCGATGCGGATACCGAGCAGTTTGCACGCCCAGCCCAAGTGGGTCTCGAGCAGCTGTCCGACGTTCATGCGCGAAGGCACGCCGAGCGGGTTCAGCACGATCTCGACCGGGGTCCCGTTCGCGAGGAACGGCATGTCCTCCTCGGGGACGATCCGGGCGACGACGCCCTTGTTGCCGTGGCGACCGGCCATCTTGTCGCCGACCGAGAGCTTGCGCTTCGATGCGATGAAGACCTTCACCTGTTTGACGACGCCGCCGTCGACCTCTTCGCCGGCCTCGACGCGCTCGACCTCTTCCGAGTGCTGGGAATC
>CANGMH010000218.1 GCA_947454005.1 Verrucomicrobiota bacterium | reverse complement strand
GCTTCTTGGGGTCGTGGCGCGGGGTCTTCGCCACGATGACCGGGTTGCCCGAGGTCGGGTGGACGACCGTCGCGAGGCCGATCGCGCGGCACCGGTCCGCGAGCCAGCCCGCGCACGCCGCGAGGTCGCCGGCGTGCTTGGGCTGCGCGCTCACGCTCGGGAAGCGGGCGTAGGCGATGAGGTCGGAGACGAAGCGCGGTCCGTTCTCGGTGAGGTAGGAGACGATGGGGTCCATGACGACGGCGCAGGGAACGTGGTGCGTGGTGCTTGGAGTCGGGGCAGCGGCCTACTTCTTCGGCTTCTTGAACAGATCGAGCAGGTCCACGGTGGGCGCGGCGTTGGTCTTCGCCGTCGTGTTGGTCCGTGACGCGCCGCCTCCGAGGAGGTTGCCGAGGGCGTTGCCCAAGGCGTTGGCGGGCTTGGCCGCGCCGTTGGTGCCGCCGGCCGACGATCCGCCGCCGGTGACCGCGTCGATCAAGCCGGAAGCCTTCTGGCCGAGCGCCCCGGCGGAGCCGCCCGCGATGCCCAACCCGGCCTTGCCGGCCAACAGGACGAGCTTGGCGTAGGCGATGTCCGGCTTCGGGCCGCCCAAAGTGCCCTTCACCGTCAGGAAATCCGGCATCCGCGAATAACCTTCCGAGGCCGCGCTGAGGCCGACCTTCTTGCCCAGCGATTCCTTGAGGGCGATGCCGACCGGGATATCGAGCACCGAGTTGGTGAGGACCGGGGCGAGCGTGATGGAGCCTTTGGCGTCGGCGAAGAAGGCCGGGCTCTGCACGAGGGCCTTCTGGATGTCGACCTTGCCGCCACCGACGACGGCCTTGGCGGTGATCGACCCGATCGGGGCCTGGCTCAGCTCGTCCATCCAGCCGTCCGCCTTCTTGGTGCCACCCAGGCCGGCCAAGCTCGCCAATGTGCCGATGCTCGGGTTGCGGATGAGATCGGGGAGGCCGATGACCACGTTGACGATGGTGCGCAGCAGCGGCGACTTCACGTCGCTCAGCTTCAGGTCGAGGTTGGTCGCACCGAACTCCAGCTGCCCGGCGAGATTTTTCTCGAGGTTGGCCCCGGTGACGCCCGCGCCCTTGACCGCGACCTTCGCGCCGACGGTGCCGCCGATCTGGCCGATGCGGTCCGGCTGGAACGAAGCGACGAACGGGGGCAACGGGATCTTGTCGCCGCTGAAGGCGACGTCGTAGGTGAAGCCCTGGACGCCGAGGTCGGCGCGGATGTTGGCGGTCACCGGCGCGCCGTTGAGGGTGAGGCTGAACGGGTCGAGCGACACCGCGCTCTTGTCGATCTTCACCTTGGCGACCCAGTTGGATACGGCGACCTGCCGGAGATGGACGCGCTTGATGTCGAGGTCGAGGGCGAACTGCTGGAACGGGAGCTTCACCGCGGCCGGTTCGGCATCGGGTGCGGCTCCGGCGGCGGAGGTCGGTTTGGCCACGGCCGGGGCGGCCGGCTTCTTCGTCGTGCCGTCGCCGGCGAAGAGGTCGTAGAGAGCGGTGAAATCGAGCCCGTCGCTCTTCGCCGTGAGCATCGTGGGCACCGCGTTGTTCGTCGCCGTGTCGATCTTGCCGGCGACGAGCAGGTCGTTGCCGGCGACGGGTGTCGCTCCGAAGGAGATGAGCAGCTTGCGGAGATCGGTCACCGTCCCGCGCTGTCCCGCATCGAAACCCAGACCGAGCGACAGCGGAGCGGTGGGCAGGTCGCGACCCGGTTCGGCGGCGACGAACCGCGAGATGCGGAGGTCGCCCTTGGCCTCGGAGGCACCGCTGGCGTCGAGCGCCGCCGAGCCGTTGAGATCGAGCGCGACCGAAACGAGCCGGCGCGGTGCGATGGCGTTGGCGATGAAGGGTGCCAGACCGTGCTGGTTGAGATTGACCGAACGGAACTCGATGCGCCCGTTCTTCCGGCCGAGGTCGTACTTGCCGCTGGCATCGAAGGTCCCGCCAGGTTCGAAGCCGGCCTGGAGGACGACGCTGGCCCGGGTGAGCGTGAAGAGATCTCCCACGATGCCCGCGACCACGTTGACGCGGGCCTGGTAGTCGTTGAACTCCATGGCGCCCGACTTGCCGACGAAGCCCGTGAGAGCGACATCCACCGAACCATTGGTGCTGCCGGCCTTGCTGCCGTACTGGGCGGAGACCTTCAGGTTTCCTGCGGTGGCGCTCACACCGGCGACGGGATGGACCGCCAAGGCGACCGGCACCGAAATTTCTCCGGACGATTGCAGGTTGATCGTCTGGTTCTTCGAATTGACGTTGGCCCGACCCGTGAAGGCCGCGAGCCGGGACCCCCGATGTGCGACGGCGAGGTCGAATTTCTCCATCTCGAACGACGCGAAATCCTCCACCGATCCGGTCGCTCCGAGGCTGACCGAGACGTTGCTGATATCCGCCCCTCCCGCCTTGGCCGCGACGTCGCGCAGGTCCGTGGCCAAAGTGAACTTCAACGAGCGGCCGTCGTTCTCGGCCGTGACCTTCAGGGTCAAGTCGACGCTGCCGGACGGCAAGGAAGGCCCGGCCACGGCCCGCCACGGGGCGAGCTCGAACCCGGTGATGCCCAGCGCATAGGTCGCCTCGCGGAAACCCGGGGTCGCCTTGTCCCAGGAGATGTTCATGGGGCGGTCCAAGCTTCCGGCGACGACCGGGCGCCCGGCCTGTTTCACGGAGATGTCCACCTTCTCGATCAGGGCGGTCTTGTTGCCCAGGTTGACCCCGACATTGTAAGCCAGGTCGAGGTCGATGACCGGCGTCGCCCCGTTCGTGGTGACCATGCTCATCCGGCCCATGCCGATGCGACCGTTCGATGCGACCAAGGTGCCGAACTGCGCCAGGTCGACACGGCCCGACGCGCTCACGGCGGTCTGCGCGAAATCGATCCCCGAGGCGGCCCCGGCGACGGCGAGCACCCGGCGATCAAGGCCGGAGATCTCATAGGCGATGCGGGCCTCCTTCTTGGCGGGGTCGTACGGACCGCTCAAGGTCACGCGACCGAGCTCGTCCGCGCGCTGGCGGAACGCGATCCGGATCTGGGTGATCTCGGTGGCCGTCACGTCCGCCGTGAGCGTGGCGCCGAGACCGGCGGAATCCTTGAAGGCACCGGTCGCGGAGGCGAGGTCGGCGGCGAGGCTGCCCTTGACCGACTTTGGAAGGAGCTTTTCGTCGAGCGCGAGCTCGAAGGTGCCGCTCGCCTTGCCGTGGACCTGGTCCGCGATCGTCTTGGCGAACCCGCCGCCGGCGGCGATGGAGAGCTTGCCCGTGGCGCCGTTGGCCAGCCGGTCGAGGGTCACGTCGAGGCCGGTGACGTCGGCGACGGTGCGCCGCGACGATGCGCCGAGCACCTGGGTGAGCGTGAACGATCCGTTCTTCAGCGAGACGTTCCGCACGTCGAGCTTCGGAGGTCCCGAGGACGACTTCTTGGCAGCGTTCTTGTCGGACTTGGGCAGGCCGTCGAGCAACTTGGAGAGGTTGCTGGTGCCGTCGGGCTGCTCGACGATGGAGATGACCGGCGCATCCAACGTCAGCTCATCCACCTTGATGTCGCCCCCGAGGACCGCGAAGAGGCCGTACCGGACGCGTGCCTCGACCACCGTGGCGAGCGTCTCCGCCCCGCGGGGCGTCAGTTTCAGACCGCGCAGCGTGAGCGAGGAGAACGGGCTCAACGAGACGTCTTCGACCGTCAGCTCGCAGCCCAGGCTGCTGCCTACCTGCGGCAGGATGACGCCTTTGATGAACAGGCTGCTCGTGAGGACGAGATAGAGGACGAGGAGGACGGCCGCGGAGCCGCCGAGGATCAGCGGCAGTTTGCTCTTCTTGCGGGGTAACAGATCGGTGGACATGGCAGGACGACGGGATGCGGTTGGGTTCAACCGGTGACCGGAGAGAAGAACACGAATCAAGCGGCAGGCAACCCCGTCCTCGCGAAAATTCCGCGCGGCGGTCCCCTGCCAAGATCTTGTCCGGGATGCTTCGACGACGCCCTTGCCCCGGTCTTCCGCAAAGGTCCGACCGGCGGGATCAGCGCGCGGCGACCCGCTTCGCCTCGTCGCGCCGTCCGGCGGCGTAGGCGCCGAACACGGCCCGGATCTCGTCGCGGACCCGGCGGAAGACGGCGAGCTTCTCGGCTTCCGTGCCGGTCGCATGCGCCGGATCGTCGAACGGCCAGTGATGGCGGTTCAGCTGGCCCGGGTAGACCGGGCAGACCTGGTCGGCGTTCCCGCAGACCGTGATGACGGTCTCGACCGGCTGTCCGAGGAACTGCGTCATCGGCTTCGAGGTGTGCGCCGAGATGTCGATGCCGATCTGGGCCATCACGGAGATCGCCAGCGGATGGACGTAGCCGGCCGGCTTGGATCCGGCGCTCTGGACGTCGAAGAGGTCGCCCGCGGCCGCGCGCAAGAGGCCTTCGGCCAGATGGGAACGGCACGAGTTGCCGGTGCAGAGGATCAGGAGGGTCGGTTTGGCGGGGGCGTTCATGTCGTCGTCGGAGAGGGAGAAGGCTCGCAGCGTCCGTCGCAGCAACCGGGACCGCGGACGCCGCGGCAGGCGGGCACCGCGAGCAAGGCGCCGAGCAGCGGTGCCGCCAGATAGATCCAGACCGATCGGAGCGCCGCCGGGTCGCCGCCCACGATGGCCGGCGCCAAAGACCGCGCGGGGTTCATCGAGGCGCCGCAGACCGGACCGGCGAACATGGCTTCCAGCGTGATCACCGAGGCGATGGCGATCCCGGCGGTGATGCCCTTCTCCTTGGCGCCGGTGGAGACGCTGAGGACCGTCATCATGAGGAAGAACGTCAGCACCACCTCGAGCACGAAGCTCTGGACGTCCGGACCGGCCGGAACGGTGGCTCCGAGACCGCGCTCCGCCGGGAAGAGGACCCGCAATGTCGCGCATGCGAGGAACGCTCCCGACGATTGGGCGGCGACATAGGCCGGGACCTCGCGCCAAGGGAAACGCCCCGCCGCGGCGAACGCGGTCGTCACCGCCGGGTTCAGATGCGCACCGCTGACGTCGCCGAAGGTGTGGATCATCGCCAGCACGACGAGACCGAACGTGATGGCCACGCCCACGTGCGTCACCGAGCCCGCCGTGGCGTGGTCGATGACGATGGCGCCGCAACCCGCGAACACGAGTCCGTAGGTGCCGAGGGTCTCTGCGAGCAGGCGGTTCATCGGTCGGTCGACGGCCCGGCAGCGATCGCCGCCGGGACCTCGACATGGCGCCGGTTCCGCGACCGGTCGGTCAAGCCGGAACCCGTGACGTTCCCGCGACGGCGGAGCACGCCGTCACGGGTCGCGCGCTTCGCGGATCAGGCGGCCCGGGCGGCGACCATCTGCCGGTGCAGGTCGTCTTTCAAATGGGCGCGACGGTGCTTCAGCTCCGCGGTGCGGGCGTCGCCGGCCGGATCGATCTCCTCTTCGATGCGGACGATCGCGCGGTCGACCTCGTGGTATTCGTCGAACAGCCGCCGGAAATGAGCGTCCGCCATCTTCAGCTTATGGATCGCGTCGCGGAGTTCGGGGAATTCGAGGACGAGGGGGTGGTGGAGGTCGAGAGCTTGTGACATAGGTGCCGGGTGAGAGGTGTTTCTGTTGTGACGCCTCCAGCCTAGCGGGTCGTCCGGCGGTTGCTCACCGGCATTTGCCAAAATCGCATCCGGATCAGCCGACGTCGCCTCGCCCGGCTCAGATCAGCTTGTACACGAGCAGCGAGAAGAGCATGCCGGCGATGCCGACGATGGTCTCGCAGACCGTCCATGTGCGCAGTGTCTGGCCCACGGTCAGGCCGAGGCAGTCCTTCACGATCCAGAAACCCGAGTCGTTCAGGTGCGACAAGAAGAGCGAGCCGCATCCGATCGCGACGATGATGAGGGCGATGTGGTGCTGCGAGAGCTCGGGATGCTGCAGGATGACCGGCACGAGCAGGCCCGACGCGGTGGTGATCGCCACCGTGGCCGAGCCGGTGGCCACCCGGATGAAGGCCGACACCAGCCAGCCGTAGAGCAGCGGCGAGAGGTCCGCCTGTTGTCCCGCGCGGCCGATGGATTCCGCCACGCCGCTGTCGCGCAGCACGCGGGCGAACCCGCCGCCGGCGCCGACGACCAGGATGGTCATGCCCACCGAGCCGATGCAGTGCTCGGTGAACTTCCAGACCTCGGCCCGCGTGTAGCCGCACCCTGTCCCCAGCGACCAGGCGCAGAACAGCACGGCGATCAGCAGGGCGATGGTCGGGTTGCCCACGAAGGTCAGGGCCTCGCGGGCCGGTATGCCCTTGGGCAAGGTCAGCTCGGCCACCGTGGCGACGAGCATCAGCGCCACCGGGAGCATGATGGAGAACAGCGTGAGCCAGAACCCGGGCGGCCGGAACCCGGCGGCGACCGACTTCGTCTTCGGCGGGATCGGCGGCGGATCGGCGACGACCCGGCCGGAGATGATCTTGGCGTAGATCGGTCCGGCCACGGCCGCGGTGGGGATGCCGATGACGAATCCCCAGAACAGCACGAGGCCCATGTTCGCCTTCAGCGCCTCGACCGCCACGACCGGGCCGGGATGCGGCGGCATCACGCCGTGCATCACCGAGAGGCAGGCGAGCAACGGCAGCGCGAGGCGCAGGAAGGGCTGCTTGGTCTCGTGCGTGAGCGTGAGCAGGATGGGCAGCAACAGCACGAGGCCGACGGCGAACCAGGTGGTCAGCCCGATGGCCAGCGCGAGCGCCATGATGCACCACTGGATCCGTCCGGCGCCGAAGAACGCGGCGAAGCGCTTGGCCAAGACCTCCGCGCCGCCCGATTCCGCGAGCAGACGCCCGAGCATCGTGCCGAAGGCGATCACCGCGGCGATGCCGCCGAGCGTGGCGCCGAGGCCGTCGGAGAAGGACTTGGCGATGGAAAGGACGGTGTACGGCACGTCCTTGCCGGCGGCGTCCTTGGCGACGCGGCCGAGCGCCACCGCGCCGCCGCCGACGAGCAGCGAGGCCAGCAGGAGCGCGATGAAGGCGTTGACCTTGTAGCGCGTGATCAACAACACGAGCGTGCCGATGGCGACCAGGGCCAGGGCGATGAGTTTCCAGTCGGCGGCGTTCATGGAGAGCGCGGGGACGCTGGCATGGATCCGGCCGGGAAAGGAAGCTCGGCGAAGGGAGGCCGGACGATTTCACCGGTCCGCCCCGGCGGCCGATCGGCACGGACGTTCACTCCGCGGGCGATAGGCGCAGGGCGGTTTCCAGCGGGTCGGCGACGGCGAGCGGTTTCGATTCCGTCCCGCCGCCGAGCTTGAGCAGGCGTTCGCCGCCGGGCTTCACCCGGGTCTCGTAGCTGCCCACCGCGTCGTTGAAGGCCTTTGTCGATTTCTCCAGGCCGTCGCGGATGCGCCCGAAGTGCTCGGTGAACTTCGCCACCCGCTCGTAGAGCTCGCGCGCGGCCTCGGCGATCTGCCGCGCGTTGGCCGATTGCTCGTGCTGCTGCCAGCTCACCGCCACGCTCCGCAGCAGCGCGATCAGCGACGCCGGCGTGGCCAGCAGGATGCGCCGTTCCGCCGCCCACATCAGCAGCTCCCGGTCGCCCTCCAGCGCGGCGCTGAAGAGCGATTCCGCCGGCAGGAAGAGCACCACGTG
>CANGMH010000217.1 GCA_947454005.1 Verrucomicrobiota bacterium | reverse complement strand
GGATGCGTTTCATGGGATGGGAGCGTTCGGACGGACAGGGGATCGGTTTGCCGGGGTCGGGGATCCGGGTGGATGCGGGGTTCAGCTCTGGCCGCGCTGGCGCTGGCGTTCGCGGAAATCGGCCAACCGCTCGTCGAGCAGCGCGCGCAGGTCGTCGTCGCCGATCTGGAGGTGGTGCGCCTGCACGATCACCGCGTCCAGTTCCGCGCCGAGCCGCTCGGAGCGGACCGCGCGGCGCAACGGCGACGCGCCGTTGGCCTTGAGGAAGCAGCCGCTGCCCTGCCGCAGCTCCAGCACGCCCTCCGCCTCCAGCTCGGCGTAGGCCTTGGCGGCGGTGTTGCGGTTGATGCGCAGCTCCTCGGCGAGGGCCCGGACCGAAGGCAGCGCGTCGCCGGGCCGCAGGGCGCCGCTGGCGGCGGCGGCCTTCACCTGCTGCGCGACCTGCAGATAGACCGGGACGCCGGACCGGAAGTTGAGTTGGACGAACATGGTGGGGACGTGGAGACAAGTGACATAGGACACTGTGACAGTCAACCGGAAAGTTCACAGTTGTGCACGATGCGGGGCGCGACGGTGGGCATCCGAGGGCGATACGGGATCTTGCTCCTCGCTCGGCGGTGTCACGGATCTGCGATCCGCTGGCGCTCCGAGCCGACGAGCGCGTCGGGCTTGCCGCTGCCTCGCCTAGCGCACCGCGGCGACACGGGAGATCAGGCATCTGCACCCCTCCGGGGCGTGCTGGTGCGACTTCGTTTCTTGCAGGGAAGTGGCGTCGACTTTGCAAGCCGGAGGCTTGCCGGCCATTAGCCGGGGGTTGAGCGATAGCGACACCCCCTGTGACAAGCGAGGAGACAAGCACCCTGGAAGGGTGCCAGACAACGACCCGGTTGACGGATCTTCGACCCCTGCCGGGGTCGTGGCGCTGGCCCACGGGATCCGGGGGTGTCGTCGTTGCGCTCCTCGACCCCCGGCTAATTGCTGACATCGCTCCGCGATGTACTTGGCGGATGGAGAGGCTGCAAAAAATGAGATGCTCCCCGGTCGTGCCCGTCGCCCGGGCCGGCTTGCGGCGGCGGGCCGGACCTGCTCCTCTCGGGCATGGCTCAATCCTATCCGACGCTCATCCCCGGGCTGCGCAGTCCTTCCGCCGTCGTGGGCGGTCTCGTCTATTTCGGGCGCATGCTCGACAAGATCCGCCTTTCCGCCGCGGGCAAGCTGCCCGAGGGATGGCAGCCGATGCGCGGCGCCGCGGTGAAGACCAGCTTCGACGCCCGCTGCTGCGCCTTCCTCCGCGTCGACTACGCGGCGCTCGAGGCGGAGACCCTCAAGGGCGGCACCGACGAGCAGGTGCTCGAATGGGCCTTCGTCCACGGCCGCCGACCCGACGAGGGCGAGACCGAGGTCTGGAACGCGTTCATGTTGAAGCGCGGTTGGCGCGACGCCGGCACGCAGCGCCTCAACGAACGCCTCGCGGAGATCGGCCTGCCGCCAGGGACGGTGCAGACCATGTTCGAGTACATCGACATCGACGAAGGCCGGCTCCAGCCCGGCGCGAAGTGACCGAAAGGTCCTGCCGATTGCCCAATCGCGATGCAGCAAGGTGTCATCCGCTCTTCGGAGCCGATGGATCAGGAAAGCAAGAAAACAGAAAAGGGAACCCGCGAAGCTCCGGCCTTCCTGCTTTCCTGCTTTCCTGATTCCAACTCCTCCCCGCGTTTTCATCCGAGCATGCGCGGCTCGGCGACCGCGGTCCTGTCCGCCGCCTCGGACCGTCGGACGGCCCGGTTGGCGGCTTGACCGGATCCGGATGAATCGTGGACGTTCTCCTCCGTCCGATCCACCGCCTATGAATCCCACCGAGCCTGTCATCTCGTCGCGCCGCGACTTCCTCCGCACCTCGACCACCGCCGCGGCGTTCGCCTTGGCGGCGCCGGGGATCATCCTCCGCGAATCCGCGTTCGCCGCGAACGGCGACACCCTGAAGATCGGCCTCGTCGGCTGCGGCGGCCGTGGAACCGGCGCCGCCGGCAACGCGCTGACGGCGGACAAGAACTGCGTGCTCACCGCGGTGGGCGACGCCTTCCCCGAGCAGGCCGAGGGCTCGCTGCGCAACCTCAAAGAGCAGTTCGGCGCGCGCATCGCGGTCACGCCCGACACCACCTTCACCGGTCTCGACGCCTACAAGAAGGTCATCGATTCCGTCGACGTCGTCCTCCTCGCCACGCCTCCCGGGTTCCGCCCGACGCACCTCCGCTACGCCGTGGAGAAGGGCAAGCACATCTTCTGCGAGAAACCCGTCGCGACCGACGCCGTCGGCATCCGCCACGTGATGGAATCGGTGAAGCTCGCCAAGGAGAAGAAGCTGAACTTCGTCTGCGGCTTCTGCTGGCGCAGCGACCTTCCCCGCCGCGCGGTGTACGAGCAGATCCACGACGGCGCGATCGGCGACGTGAAGCACGTCTACGGCACCTACCTGACCGGTCCGGTGAAGCCGATGCCCGGCATCAACGCCCGCAAGCCGGGCATGAGCGACCTGGAGTGGCAGCTCCGCAACTGGATGAACTTCTCGTGGCTCGCCGGCGACGGCTTCGTCGAGCAGTGCATCCACACCGTGGACAAGCTCGCCTGGACGATGAAGGACGTGCCGCCCATCAAGTGCACCGCCACCGGCGGCCGCATGGTCCCGAACAACGAAGGCAACATCTATGACCACATGACGGTGGTCTATGAGTACGCCAACGGCGTCCGTGCCACCATCGCCCAGCGCCAGATCAACGGCTGCCACAACGACAACAGCGATTACATCGTCGGCTCCAAAGGTCACGCCACCAGCGGCTGGGGCGTCCCGGTCATCCGCGGCGAGAAGAGCTGGAAGTACCAGGGCGACAAATCGCGGGACATGTACGTCATCGAGCACGAGGAGCTCTTCGCCAGCATCCGCGGCGGGAAGTACCGCTTCGACGGCGATTGGCTCGCGTCGAGCACGCTGCAAGGGATCATGGGCCGCATGGCGGCGTACACGGGCCAAGAAGTGACCTGGGAGCAGGCGCTCATGTCGCAGGAGAACCTGCATCCCGAGGCCGAGATCAGCTGGGACATGAAGCTCCCCATCATGCCGCTGCCGGTGCCGGGCCGCTACAAGCTTGTCTGAACCTGCTCACCACGCCGCGCCGATCCCGGCGCGGCGTTCTTCTTTCCACCCCCTTCTAATCGTCTCCGCTCATGGACCGCCGTTCCTTCCTCCAGCTCTCCGTCTCCGCCGGCGCCATCGCCGCGATCGCCCCTCTGTCCACCGGTTGCGCCACCTCGGCGCCCGCGTCCCCGCTGCCGGTCTCGCTCGCGAAGCCGGGCCGGCGCCGGATCCGCAAGGGCATCATGTGGGGCACGGTCGGTGCGCCCGGCTCCGTGATGGACAAGGCCAAAGCCGTCAAGGAGGCCGGTTTCGAGGGCGTCGAACCGATGGGCGGGATGGACGTGGACGAGATGCGTCGCGCCCTCGACGCCACCGGGCTCAAGGCCGGCAGCGTGTGCTGCCACACGCATTGGGCGAAACCGCTCTCCGATCCGAACCCCGAGGTCCGCAAGGTCGGGCTCGAGGGCCTCAAGCAATCGCTCCGCGACGCGAAGAGCTACGGCGCGCCGTCGGTCCTGCTGGTGCCGGCCGTCGTGAACGAGAAGGTGTCCTACGCCGACGCCTACGTGCGCTCCCAGGCGGAGATCCGCAAGGCCATCCCGCTCGCCGAGCAACTGGGCGTCAAGATCAGCATCGAGAACGTCTGGAACAGCTTCCTGCTCGGCCCGATCGAGGCGGCGCGCTACATCGACGAGTTCGGTTCGCCCTACGTCCGCTGGCACTTCGACGTCGGCAACATCATCCACTACGCGTGGCCGGAGCAGTGGGTGCGCATCCTCGGGCACCGCATCCAGACCTTGCACATCAAGGAGTACAGCCGCGCCAAGTCGGACAAGCAGGGCAAATGGGCCGGGTTCGACGCGGAGTTCCTCAAGGGCGACAACAACTGGCCGGCCGTGATGAAGGCGCTCGACGACATCGGCTACGACGGCTGGGGCATCGCCGAACAAGGCGGTGGCGGCAGCCTCGAAGGCCTGAAGAAACTGAGCCGCGAGATGGACCAGATCTTCGCGAGCTGAGCGCGGGATCCGCCCTCCGAGAGTCCGTGGTCGCGGAGGTCGTCTGAGCGGGGTCCGCAGGACAGACGGGGCCGCGCGGCAGCGCGGATCCTACCCACGATGGTAGGGACGGGCTGCCGCCCGTCCGTGACTTCCCCCACGCCGAGGGCGACCCGGCCACACGGAGCACCTCTCAGCGCCACTACCCATCATCCCCTCCGAGACGCCCGCGCTTGCCGGGCGCGCGCCGACTTCCCTAGTGTCCGGCGCCATGCTCGACATCAAGCTGCTCCGCGAGAGACCCAACTTCGTCAAAGAACGCCTCGCGACCCGCCTCGCCGGCGACGACGCCAAGGTCTCCGAGGTCCTCGCTCTCGACGAACGCCGCCGCACCGCGCTGGCCGAGGTCGAGCAGCTCAAGGCCCGGCGCAACGCCGTCTCCAAGGAGATCGGCGCGCTGATGGGCCAGAAAAAGACCGAGGAGGCCGAGGCCAAGAAGGCGGAGACCCGCGCGATCGGCGACCGGATCTCCGAGCTGGACAAGGTCGTCGCCGAGGTCGAGGCCGGCCGCGACGCCTTGCTCGCCACCATCCCGAACCTTCCCCACGCGAGCGTCGCGCTGGGCAAGGACGCCGCCGACAACCCCGAGATCCGCGTCCACGGGGCGAAGGCGGACTTCGGCTTCAAACCGCTTTCCCATGTCGACCTGTGCGAGAAGCTCAAGCTCGTGGACTTCGCCCGCGGCGCGAAGCTCAGCGGGTCCGGTTTCCTGCTCTACACCGGCTGGGGCGCGCGGTTGGAACGGGCGCTCATCAACTTCCTCATCGACCTGCACACCACCGAGCACGGCTACCGCGAGGTGGCGCCGCCCTACATCGTCGGCGAGCACTGCATGTACGGTGTCGGGCAGTTCCCGAAGTTCAAGGACCAGGCCTACGCCGTGCAGGAGGGCCTCGACGCCTCGACGATGGGCAAGCTGTACCTGTTGCCCACGGCAGAGGCCCCGGTGGCCAATATCCACCGCGAGGAGATCCTCGGCGCCGCCCAGCTCCCGGTCTGCTACGTCGCCTATTCGCCATGCTTCCGCGCCGAGGCCGGTGCGGCGGGGCTCGGCACCCGCGGCATGATCCGCGTCCACCAGTTCGACAAGGTCGAGCTGATCAAGGTCGTCACCCCCGAGACCGGCTACGAGGAGCTCGAGAAGCTGGTCGGCAACGCGGAGAAGGTGCTCCAGCTGCTCGGCCTGCACTACCGCGTCATCAACCTGTGCACCGGCGACATGGGGTTCGCCTCGGCCAAGACCTACGACATCGAGGTCTGGGCGCCCGGCCAAGGCAGCTACCTCGAGGTCTCCAGCTGCTCGAACTGCGAGGACTACCAGTCCCGCCGGATGAACCTCCGCTACAAGACCGAGACCGGAGAGAACCGCTTCCCGCACATCCTCAACGGCTCCGGGACCGCGCTCGCGCGGTTGTTCGTGGCGCTGGTCGAGACCCATCAGCAAGCCGACGGCAGCGTCCTCATCCCCGAGCCGCTCCGGCCGTACCTGCGAGCGGACCGGATCCCGGCCTGAGCCGGGCGGTCCCGGCGGGACGCGGCGATCGGACCGCGGACGGTCACGTCCGCGGGTGCCGTCCACGGCCAAAAAGGCGGGTTTTGCCGCGGAAAGGCGCCAGTAGAGCCCGTTGATCCGCCCGTTGGGCGGTCAGGGTGGGCCGTGGACATCGCTGCTCCGGTTCTCACCCTTGGGTTGGCGCGAAGGTTGTTTATCGCGGATGGATCTGCTTTTCTGCACCCACCGTTGAACGCCATGAACCGTCCCACCTTCCCGTTTCCGTCACGTCGGTCGGTCCTGGCCCTGGCCGCAGCGGGCCTGTTCGCCGCCAACGGGGTGTCCGCCCAGCCCGTCGTGGGCGAAGGCGGCGCCCGCATCGTCGCCATCGAGAACAAGGTCAAGGTCCAGCGCAAGGGCGCGAACGCCTACCTCTCCGGTCGGACCAACGATCTCCTCCAGCTCGGCGACGCCCTCAGCACCGGCGCGGATTGCGGCGCCACGCTCCAGATCGGCGACAAGGCCCTCTACCGAGTCGACGAGCTCACCGACATCGTCCTCTCCTCCGGCGGCGGGGCCGCCGACCGTTTCCAGGTCGAGCTCCGCGAAGGCGGCTTCTACCTGCTCAACCGCGAGAAAAGCGACGAGCACAAGTTCAAGACCCCGGTGGCGTCCGGGGCCATCCTCGGCACCGAGGTCGCCGTCCGCGTCGCCAAGGACGGACGCACCACCGTCGCGCTGCTGGAAGGCCGCGTGGATCTCAGCAACGAGCTGGGCAGCGTCCGCCTCGCCCCGGGCGAACAAGGCGATGTCGAACCCGGCAAGGCCCCGACCAAGACGGCGTTGCTCGACGCCGTCGCGCCGGTCCAATGGGCGCTCTATTATCCGGGCATCCTCCACCTGGGAGACATCGCGCTCTCCGCCGACAGCCGCTCCGCGCTCGGCGTCTCGTTGGAGGCCTACGCTGCCGGCGACCTGCTCGGTGCTTTGGCCGCGTATCCGGAGGGCCGGGTCCCGGTGGACGCCGCGGAGAAGACCTATCGCGCCGCGCTCAGCTTGTCCGTCGGCCAAGCCGCCAAGGCCGAGGGCTTCCTCGCCGGCGTCGAGTCCGAGCCCGCGGCGGCGCTCCGCCAGGTCATCGCCGTCGCGCGCGGGCAGGCCGGTCCGGCGGGCACGACGCCCAGGACCGCGACAGGACTCCTCGCCGCGGCCTACGCGGCCCAGGCGCGATTCGACATCGCCGGCGCGCTCCGGTTGGCCCGCGCTTCGGCCGCGGCCGCGCCCGGTTCCGGCTTCGCCCAGGCGCGGATCGCCGAGCTGGAGTTCGGCACCGGACGCATCGCCGCCGCCCGGACCGCGATCGCCCGCGCGCTCGAGCTCACGCCGCGGAACGCCCAGGCGCATTCGCTCGACGGTTATCTCGCCGCCGCCGAGAACCGCACCGCCGCCGCGATCGCGGCCTTCGACCGGGCCATCGCCCTCGACGCCGACCTCGCGCCGGCGCACCTCGGACGCGGCCTCTGCCTCATCCGCCAAGGCGATCTCACCGCCGGACGCGCCGAGCTGCAGACCGCGGCCTCGATGGAACCCAGCCGCGCCATCTTCCGAAGCTATCTCGGGAAAGCATGGAGCGAGGAACACGACCTCGCCCGTTCCGATCGCGAGCTGGAGCGCGCCCGGCAACTCGACCCGGCGGATCCGACCTCGTGGCTCTACCTGGCACTGCTCCGGCAGCAGCAGAACCGGGTCAACGAAGCGGTCCAAGGGCTGGAGGAATCGAAGTCCCGCAACGAGAACCGCGCCGTCTACCGCTCCCGCCAACTGCTCGACCAGGACCGCGCGGTCCGCGGCGCCAACCTTGCCAGCGTCTACCGCGACGCCGGTCTCACCGAGCCGTCGGTCCGCGAGGCGGCCCGGGCCGTCGCCTCCGACTACGGCAACGCCAGC
>CANGMH010000216.1 GCA_947454005.1 Verrucomicrobiota bacterium | reverse complement strand
GGGCGCTGCCCACCGCGACGTCCGCGCCGCATTCGCCGGGCGGCTTGAGCAAGGTGAGAGCGAGCAGGTCGGTCGCCACCACCACGAGCGCGCCGGCCGCATGGGCCGACGCCGAGAGCGCGGTGAGGTCGGCGAGCGAACCGTCGGTCGCCGGGTTCTGCACGAGCACGCCGAAGACCTCGGGCGTGAACGCGAACGCGCGCCAGTCGCCGACGACGACGGTGATGCCGAGCGCCTCGGCCCGGGTGCGGACGATATCGATGTTCTGCGGATGGCAGTGGTCGGCGACGAGGAAGGTGTTCCTTGCGGTGCCGGACGCGGCGGTCCCGGCCTCCTTGATGCGATGGCAGAGCATCATCGCCTCGGCGCACGCGGTGGCCTCGTCGAGCATCGAGGCGTTGGCGATGTCCAGCTTGGTGAGGTCGGTGACCAGCGTCTGGAAATTGAGCAAGCCTTCGAGCCGGCCTTGGGAGATCTCGGCTTGATAGGGCGTGTACTGCGTGTACCAACCCGGGTTCTCAAGGATGTTCCTTTGGATGACCGGCGGCGTGATCGTGTCGTGGTAACCCATCCCGATGAACGACCGGAACACCTGGTTCTTGGCCGCGACCGACCGCAGCCGGGCCAACGCGTCGAACTCGCTCAGCGCTCCCGGGAGGGCGGTCAACTCCAACGGCCGGTCGCCGCGGATGTGCGAGGGGACAGCGGCATCGACCAGAGCGTCGACCGATGGGTATCCGCAGAGGGCGGCCATCGAGGACTGCTCGGCGGCATCCGGCCCGATATGGCGGCGGGTGAACGTGTCGGTGAAGGCGAGGTCGGAAGCGGCGGTGCTCATCGTTCAGGTGGCGGAAACCGAAGCGCGCGACCCTAAGGTGGCTCCCACGCGGTGCAAGCCGAGTTTGCGAAAACCGACCGGCTCCGGCCGCCGGCGCGGCTCTCGCGGGGTTGCTCTGTCCCGCCGTGGCCGGAGCCCCGCCGGACAGGGACCGAAAGCGGTCCATCATGGCGCACCTTCGCCTTCGACCCGCCGTCGACATGTCGGCCTCCGGTCCCGAGGCACATCCGCTTGGAATGCTCGCCCTCACCGCTGGCGGACCGGAGCGCATCCGGGACCGCTCAGGACATCCGTTGCTTCCGCGGCTTGACGCTGGCGGGTGCGCTCCGCACTCTGGCGCCCCTGAGAGCGGGTGTAGCTCAATGGTAGAGTTCCAGTCTTCCAAACTGGCCACGCGGGTTCGATTCCCGTCACCCGCTCCATTTTCTTCCCGGTTCGCCCGGATCCGACCACCCACCGTGATCTCCGAAGAGGTTTGGCTTTTGTCCCGACGGTGATCCCGACATTCTCCCACCCGTGGAAAACGCCTCAGCCTCGCGCTCCGGCCCAGCCGCCCTGCCCGTCCGTGCTGATCCTGCTTCTGACCGCCCCGACCTGGTCCGGGCGGTCGGGCTCTATCGCGCGATGGCCACCGCCCGGCGGGTGGACAAAGTCGAGATGGAGCTGGTGAACCGCGGCGAGGCGTTCTTCCACGTCGGCGGCGCCGGACACGAGGCTTGCGCGGCGTTGCACGCCCATCTGACCCCGGACGATTGGCTCCACCTCCACTACCGGGACAAAGCGTTGATGCTCGCGCGGGGCATCCCGGCCGAGCAGTTCTTCCACAGCTCGCTCTGCACCGGCGCTAGCCATTCCGCGGGCCGGCAGATGAGCGCCCACCTCAGCGCGCCGGACCTCAAGGTGCTCAGCCTCGTCGGTCCCGTCGGCAACAACGCCCTCCAGGCGGTCGGCGTCGCCCATGAGATCGTGGCGGGACGCGGAGGACAGGACGCGGGACCCGGCACCGCCATCGTGGTCTGCGCGGTCGGCGACGGCACGAGCCAGCAGGGCGAGTTCCTGGAAGCGGTCGCCGAGGCGGTCCGGTCCAGGTTGCCCGTGCTGTTCTGGGTCGAGGACAACGGCCTCGCCATCTCGACCCGCACCGGCGGCAAGACCTTCTATCAGTTGCCGCAAGGTGATGCCGCGGAGTTCTACGGGCTCCCGGTCCACCGTCTCGATGGGCGGGATGCGCTGGCGTGCGACCGCGCGCTCGGCCCGATCGTCGGCGGCATGAGGACTTCCCGCGGTCCGGCCCTGGTGGTCTTCCAAGTCGAACGGCTCACCCACCACACGAACGCCGACGACGAGACCCGCTATCGCGAGAGCGACGCGATCTCCCGGCTCCGCGCCGAGGCCGATCCGGTCGCCGGTCTACGTGCCCAACTGGTCGGAGCCGGCGTTCCCGACGGCGAACTCGACGCGCTCGACGCCGGGATCGAACACGAGGTGCGCGCCGCCGCCGGACGCGCCCTGGTCGCGCCGGACCCGGTGCCGGACCTCGACGCGCGCCTGCCGTTGCCGGTCGCGCTCACCGCGCGCCCGGAACATCGCGGCGACGACTCGTCGCCGCGGCTCTCGATGCTCGAGGCGTTGCGCGAGGTCCTGCGCCGGCACCTCGGGGCCGACGGACGCGTCTCGCTCTACGGCCAGGACATCGAGGACCCCAAGGGCGATGTCTTCGGGCTGACGCGCGGGTTGTCCGACGCCTACCCGGCGCAGGTGAAGAACTCGCCGCTCACCGAGAGCACCATCGCCGGCGTGAGCATCGGACGGGCGTTGGCGGGCGGCCGGCCGGTGGCCTGCATCCAGTTCGCCGACTTCCTGCCGATCGCCTTCAACCAGATCGCCAGCGAGCTCGGATCGATGCACTGGCGGACGGACGGCGGGTGGCAGGCGCCGGTCATCGTGATGGCTCCGTGCGGCGGCTATCGCCCGGGCCTCGGGCCGTTCCACGCGCAGACCTTCGAGAGCGTCATCGCCCACGTGCCAGGCGTCGACGTGTTCATGCCGAGCACCGCCGCCGATGCCGCGGGCCTGCTCAACGCGGCGTTCGCCGGCGGACGCCCGACGGTCTTCCTCTACCCGAAGGTCTGCCTCAACGACCCGGCGCTCTCGACGAGCTCCGACGTCGCGGACCAGCTCGTGCTGCCGGGCAAGGCCCGCTTCCTCACGCGCGGCGACGATCTCACGGTCGTCTCCTGGGGCGCGACCGTCCCGCTCTGCGCCCGTGCCGTCGCCGCGTTGGAGTCCGCGGGCGTCCACGCGGAGCTCATCGACCTGCGCAGCCTCAGCCCTTGGGACAAGGACGCGGTCTGCGCCAGCGCCAGCCGCACCGGACGCCTCGTCGTCGTCCACGAGGACAACCTGACCTGCGGCTTCGGGGCCGAGGTGCTCGCGACCGTCGCCGAGCACGCCACCGCCCACGTCCGTTCGCGGCGCGTCACCCGTCCCGACACCTACGTCCCGTGCAACTACGCGAACCAGCTCGAGGTCCTTCCGGGCCTGAGGCGCGTTCTCGAAGCCGCCGCGGCGCTCTGCGATCTCGAACTGTCGTGGAAGGCCGAAGCGGCGGGCGATGCCGGTGTGTTCGTCCTCGAAGCGGTCGGATCCAGCCCGGCCGACCAGAACGTCGCGGTCGTGGAGTGGAAGGTCCGCGTCGGCGACACCATCAAGGCCGGCGACCTCATCGCGGATTGCGAGGCGGACAAGGCGACCTTCGAGCTGCGCGCGCCGGTCGGCGGCGTCGTCCGCGAGCTGATCGCGGTCGACGAGAAGGTCCCGGTGGGAACGCCGCTCGCTAGGATCCTCGCGGCGGCGTCCGCGCCCGTGATGCCGAAGCGGATCCCGGCGGAGCCGCAGCCGTTGTTGAGGCGTCGGAACCCGGACGTCCTGTCCGCCCCCGCGTCGGATCCGGTCCGCGGCGCGGGCCCCGCCGCCAGCTCTCCTGCGCACGTGGCCGCCGCCGTCCGACAGGCCGGGTCCCGCGACGTCGTCGGTATCTCGTCCGTCGCCGCATCCCAGGGCGGTTGCATCGTGACGAACGAAGAGCTCGTCCGCCGCTTCCCGGGACGCACCGCGAACGACATCGTCCAGCGCACCGGCATCGAATCGCGCCACCTCCTCGCGCCTGGCGAATCGGTGCTCACCTTGGCCTCCTCGGCGGCGCGCTCCGCGCTCCGCGCCTCCGGGCTGACGCTGGCGGACCTCGATGCCATCTTCGTCAGCACCAGCTCGCCGCTCTCGCTCAGCCCGAGCATGGCGTGCCTGCTGCACCACGAGCTGGGCAAGGACGGGGCGGCCAAGGACATGCCGGCCAGCGACATCCTCGCGGCCTGCACCGGCTACCTCTACGCGCTGCAGGCGGCGTACGATTTCTGCCGGTCGCGACCGGCGGCGAACATCCTCGTCGTCACCGCCGAGGCGATGAGCACCTTCACGGATCCGGACGACTTCGACACGGCCATCGTGTTCGCCGACGCGGCGACCGCCACGCTCGTCCACGGCCCGGAGTCCGCGAGGTTCGCCTCGGCGAAGGCGCTGCTCCACCGTCCGCTGCTCAGCGCCCGCGGCGAGGACGGCACCATCCTGAACCACGGCCGGAGGGACCATCCCAACGTGAACATGGACGGCATGAAGGTCTTCCCGATGGCCGTGCGCCAACTGCTCGCGCTGCTGAAGCAGGCCTGCGCCGCGAACGGCCTGGCGGCCGAGGAGCTCGACTACATCGTCCCGCATCAGGCCAACGGCCGCATCCTCGATGCCGTGGACCAGCGGCTGAAGATGCGGAAGGGCCGGCTGGTGAACCGCGTCCGCAACAGCGGCAACACCAGCAGCAGCACCATCCCGCTCGTCCTCGCCGAGTTGCTCCAGGAGGATCCCAAGGGCAAGGCCGGGCTCTGCGCCTTCGGGGGCGGCTTCACCTTCGGCGCGGCGGTGCTGGAGTTCGTCTGAGCCGGGACGCCGCAGGAGCCGGCGGTCCGGTCCCGCCGCGGATCCGCTGTTGACGCGGCGACCCCGCGAGCGCTTTTTGGCCCCCTGTGCGACCGCCGCTCGAGGACACCTTCATCAGCTGGTCCGTCCCGCCCGTGCAGATGGACGAGCTCTGGTCCGCCGGCTGGTGGTATCTCGGGCCGGTGTTCTTCCGGCGCGCGAGCATCGAGTGGGGCGGCCGCTTGGCGCCGCTCCAGCATCTCCGCCTGGAACTGGCACGGTTCCGGCCGAGCACGAGCCAACGGCGGGTGCTGCGCCGCAACCGCGACCTCGACCTGCGCATCCGGCCCGCGGAGGTGGACCCGGAACGCTCCGCGCTCTTCGACCGGCACAAGGTCCGGTTCGACGAAGGCGTCCCCCACGCGTTGACCGATTTTCTGGGACCGAGCCCGGCCGCCCACCCGGTGCCGGTGCTCGAGTTCGGGCTCTACCGGCGCGACCGGTTGATCGCCGCGAGCTATCTCGCCCGCGGCCATCGCTCCGTCGCCAGCCTCTATTGCGTGTTCGAACCGGACGAAGCGCCGCGCAGCCTCGGCATCTACACGATGCTGCGGGAGATCCAGTGGGCGAAGGAGCAGGGCTGCCGCCTCTACTATCCGGGCTACGCGCTGCTGGAGCCGTCGCCGATGGACTACAAGAAGACGTTCCACGGCCTGCAGCTCTACGAATGGGGCGGCGGCTGGCGTCCCTTTTCTCGCCAGGTCCCCGGCGACGCGCCGACCTGGGGCGGCTGAACCGGGCTTCGCTCCACGGGCGTACCTTTGGCGAGCAGTGGCCACGAGGCGGCGGACAAGGGATCGGGCGCTGCACTTGTTCCGCCGAGAACACCGGCCAGAGAAAGGATCTGGAATGCAGGAGACGCGCGGCTTCGCCCGCTCTGTTCCTGTCCTCCTGATTTCCAGATCCATCCCGTCAACGGAGCCGATCGTGCCCCGCGGCACCTCCGGTCGGAGTCGGATCCCCGGCTCCGGCGAGCGAAGGCGAGCGAAGTTGAATCCTTCGCCGATATCGGCAGTCTGCCGACCGATGTTCCGCACCTTGACCTTGATGCTGTTGCTGGTGTCCGCGGCTTTCGCGCAGACGCCGGCCGATCCCGCGCCGACGAAACCGCTCACCGACCTGGAGAAAGCCGTGAAGGCGGTGAAGCTCCCGAACGGTTTCCGCTACGAGGTGCTCGTGATGGGCGGCATCCCGGAACCGGTCTATCTCCAGTTCAGCCCGGACGGTCGCCTCTGGTTCACCGGGCGGCGCGGCGACATCTGGGCCTACGACCTCGCCACCAAGAAGCACGACCACATCGCCAAGCTCGACGTCTGCTGGGAACCGACGCCCGGGCGCGAAGCCAACGAACGCGGGCTGCACGGCATCGAGTTCGATCCGGGCTACCTCAAGAACGGCCTGCTCTATCTGCACTACGCCCCTTGGGCGCCGACGAACGCGACCGCGTGGAGCAACCGCGTCTCCCGTTTCGCCGTCGACAACCCGGCCCGCGCGACCGGCTTGAAGATGGATTCCGAGAAGATCCTGCTCACGGTGCCTAGCCTCCGCGGCTTCCACCAGGGCGGCGCGATGGGCATCAACCCGCGCGACGGCAAGCTCTACGTGACCGCCGGCGACAACAACGTGTCGCGTGATACCGAGACGTTCTGGGCCGACACGAACAACCCGCCGCAGGTGCTCGGCGCGCTCCAGGGCAAGACCCTCCGCATCAACCTCGACGGCTCGATCCCGACCGACAACCCGTTCGTCGGCCGCGCGGACGCGCATCCCGCCGTCTACACCTACGGCCACCGCAACCCGTATTCCCTCAACATCGACCGCACCACCGGCAACGTGTACGTCGGCGAGGTGGGCTTCGACCGCAAGGAGGACTGGGAGGAGATCAACTGGCTGCGCCCGGGCAAGAACTACGGTTGGCCGCGCTGCATGGGCACCAACTACGCGACCTACGGCGGCGGGCCGTGCCCGTTGCCGGACGCGACCGAACCTTGGATCTCCTGGATCCACGAGGGCGGTGCCAACGCGACCAGCGGCCCGGTCTACCGGCCCGCCGGCAAGGGACATGATTTCCCCGAGGCGTTCCACGGCGGGATGTTCTACGCCGACTGGGTCCGCAAATGGATCCGCTTCGCCACGGTCGATCCCGTGAGCAACACGGTGGTGAAGACCGAACCGTTCGCGCGCGGAATGACCGCGGGCGTGATGTCGATGCAACTGGGGCCGGACGGCGGGCTCTACTTCGTGGAGTACGGCGGCTGGTTCACCGGGGTGCCGAGCGACAAGCTCGCCCGTATCGTGAAGGAATAGCCGGTCGCCGATAGCGACCGGGAGCGCGGGTTTTCTGCCCCGCGCAGCGGCCGGGAACGCGCCGGGGGAATCGCCCCGGCGCTCTGTCGCACCGGACGGCCGGCGACTCCGGTCCGTTGCCTTGCCGGGCGAGGAAAAGGCAGGATGTGCGCCGGCCTTCGGCCCAGCGCAAAAGTTTCGTGTGGCGGTCTCCGTTTCCCGGCTATCGTCCGCGTCCCATGAACTGGCAACATGTCGTCTGGACCTATATCGCGCTGCTCGTCGTCGGAGGCGTGATCGGCTACGTGAAGGCGGGCAGCAAGATCTCCCTCTTCGCTTCCTTGGGTTTCGCCGTGCCGTTGGTGCTCGCGCTGCTCCTGCGCTGGCCGACCGACGTGTCGGTGGTGGTGCTGGGGATCCACTTCGTCTACTTCGCGGTCCGTTTCGTCCGTACCAAGAAGTTCATGCCCGGCGGTCT
>CANGMH010000215.1 GCA_947454005.1 Verrucomicrobiota bacterium | reverse complement strand
AGTCCGTCGACTTCTACCCGTACGAAAGCAAGACGGTGGAGATGGGAGCCAAGTCGGAATCGGTTCCCGTCCGCGGTGGCAAAGTCCGGCTGCGGAAGACCGTGACGAAGACCGATGCCGGTTGGCCGATGAGTGTCAGCGGGGTGCTCGTCGCGCGATCGGCTACGGGTGCCACGAAAGCCTATGAGGTCACACTTCCGGTCAGCGACGCGATGGTTGCCGCCACGGCCGCGAAAACTGACCCGTTCTCGTGGGCGGGATTGCTACCGATGCTCGGTGCGGCGTTCTTGGGCGGGCTGATCCTCAACATCATGCCGTGCGTGCTGCCCGTCTTGGCACTGAAGATCCTGGGGTTCGTGCGCCAAGCCGGGAACAACCCGGCACACGTTCGGAAGCTGGGACTGGTCTATGGCGCCGGGGTTCTCAGCTCGTTCTTGGTGCTGGCTGGCGTCGCATTGGCCGTGCAGGCGGCCGGAGGAATCGCCGGCTGGAGCACGGCTTTCCAGAATCCTCAGTTCCGCGTCGTGATGTGCGTGTTGTTGGTGCTCGTGGCGCTCAATCTGTTCGGGGTCTTCGAGGTGACGCTCGGAGGCGGCGCGATGGGAGCGGCTGGGGATCTGACCGCCAAGGAAGGTCCGGCCGGGGCGTTTTTCAACGGAGTGCTCGCGGCCGTGTTGGCCACCCCTTGCACCGCGCCGTTCCTGGCGACGGCGATCGCGTTCGCGTTCACCCAACCTCCGCCTGTCCTGCTCGCCATCTTCCTCACCGTAGGGCTCGGGTTGGCCGCCCCGTTCGTGGCGCTCTGCTGGCGTCCTTCGTGGCTGAAACTGTTGCCGAAACCCGGCCTCTGGATGTTGCGGTTCAAGGTCGCCATGGGATTCCCGATGCTGGCCACCGCGGTGTGGATCTTCTGGTTCACGGCCACGAGATTGGGCCAGGCAGGCGTCCTGTGGCTCGGGCTCTTCTTGGTGGTACTCTCGGCGGCCGCGTGGGTCTGGGGTGAGTTCGGTCAGCGGTCCGAACGGAAGGGCGTCGCTCTCGGTGTCGCGTCGGCGCTGGTCGTCGGCGGATATCTCGGGATCCTGGAAGGTGAGCTGGATTGGCGCACGCCGCTTGCGGCCAAGAAGCCCAAGGTGGATTGGCTGGTATGGAGCGCCTCAAGCGTCTCGCAGGCACGGATGGCCGGTCGTCCTGTCATCGTCGATTTCACCGCGGACAACTGCGCGAACTGCAAGTTCAACAAGGCGACCTCGATCGAGGTGGCGTCGACCATCGCCAAGCTGAAGGAGAAGAACGTCGCGACTTTGATGGGAGATTTCACGGACGCGGATCCGGCCATCGCCGCGGAACTGCAGAAACACGGCCGCCGCGGGGTCCCCCTCGTGCTGGTCTATCCCCGCGATCCTTCAAAACCGCCGCGGGCGCTCCCGACCGTGCTCACGCCGGCGATCGTCCACGAAGCGCTCGATTGGGCTGCCCGGTGAGGTGAAGGTCGTAGTCGCCGGGACCGTGGTCCGTCGTGGGTTCCCGGCTTCCCGTCTCGCCTTCCCAAACGGATCGGGGCAGCCTGTTGCCGCTTTCCGATTCCTTCTCACCATGAGATCCCGCTGTTCCGTCCTGGTCGGACTTCTCTTGTGCTCATTCGTGACCGCCGCAACGCCGCGGCGGTTCACCGTGGGTTGGACCAACAACCTGTTGTCGGTTGCTCATCCAGATCTTCCGGGAGGGAAGTTGGAGGTGTTGTATCTCGAGGCGTTCCTGCGTCCCGGCGCGAACGGGCAAGACTGGGGCAGGAGCAAGATCGCCCACCGCACCACCTTGCTCGAAGCCGCTCCGGATCGTGGCGGGCTCCGCTTCCGCACAGTCGTCGAACCGGACATCGAGGTGCTCCACGAGATCCGTGCCGGTGCGGACGAACTGGATCTCACGTTCACGATCCGCAACCCGGGCAGCACCCGTGCCGATCTGCAGTGGTTCCAACCGGCTTGCATCCGCGTCGCGGGTTTCACCGGACGCGTCCAATCCGACTACACCGCTCGCAGCTTCGTCTTCACCACCAACGGTCTGACGACCTTGGACCGCCTCGGGCGCACGACCGATGCGTTGTATCGCGGCGGACAGGTCTTCCTCCCGCCGTGGACCCGCGGAGCCGACGCCAATCCTCGACCGGTCGCGACCGACCGTGTCGCGAACGGCCTCGTCGGTTGCATCTCGGCCGATGGCCGATGGCTGCTCGCCACCGCCAGCGACCGGACCCACGAGCTGTTCGAGGGGGTCTATGTCTGCTTGCACAGCGATCCGCTGATCGGCGGCCTGGAACCCGGCGAGACCAAGCGGGTGCGGCAGAAGCTCTATCTGCTGCCGAACGATCCGTCAGCGCTCCTGCAGCGGTACCGGCGGGATTTCCCGGACCGCGACCGTTGGTGAACCGGCCGTCGCAGCGGGTCAAACGGCCGCGCTCCGAGGCTTCACCATCACGAGGGTCTGCTCGGCCGAGTAATCGGCATCGTTCCCCATCAGAGCGGGCGTGAGGACATTGCCGATAGGCGCGGTCATCCCCAATGCTTCGAGCGCTGTCGCCAACTCGTCGGCGCTTTGCGGACGTTTCGCGGGGTCCTTCGCGAGCAAGCGGTGGATAATCTCGACGAGACCTGGAGGCAAGGCCGAGGCGGCGACCAGATCGAGCGGCTCCGGCTCGCGGTCGAGATGCGCCGAGACGATCTCTTCGTGGCCGGCGCCGTCGAAGACATGGCGGCCGGTGAGAAGGAACCAGGCCAGGCAGCCGACCGCGTAAAGATCCGCGCGCCCGTCGACCTCCGCGTCGTCGCGGATCTGCTCCGGCGCCATGAAATGGGGCGACCCCGTGATCGTGCCGAGGTCGTCGAGGTCCTCCTCTTTTCCGGGGTCCCGGCGACCGCTGATCGCCAGCCCGAAATCGAGCAGCTTCACCACCTCTTGTCGCGCGCCCTGGCGGCACAGGAACAGGTTCGCGGGCTTGATGTCCCGATGGACGAGCCCGAGCGAGTGGGCCTCCGCCAACGAATCGCAGAGCTGGCGCAACCAATGGACGACCAGACCGGGAGGTTGCGGTCCGAGGAGCTTCACGACCTGCGCGAGATCGGCCCCGTGCAAGAGCTCCATCACGTAGTACAGCTGGCCGTCGTCGGTGCGGCCGTAGTCGTAGACCTGGACGGTGTGCGGAGACGTGAGCCGGGCGGTCACCTTGGCCTCTTGGAGGAAACGGGCGAGGAAGCGCTCGACGTTCTGGGGATTGCCGGCCTGTCCGAGCAGGAACTTGGCGCTCACCAGCTTGATGGCCGCGGGACGGGCGAGGACCCGATGCGCGGCCTGCCACACCTCGCCCATCCCGCCGCTGCCGAGCCGACGTTCGAGCGTGTACGAGCCCAGCTCGCGCAACCGGGAGCGTGCCGAGACCAGTTGCTCGGTGAGCGCGCGGAGGCGGCGACGTTCGCGTTCCCGGTGGACCACCATCGCCGCGCCGACCAACGCGCAGATCCAGGTCGAGCTCACCGCGACGACCATCCGTTGCGCGAGCTGCGGCGGCGTGTGCGGGCCATGGTTCTGTCCGGTCACGATCATCACCGCCAACGCGACCGGCGTGGCCAAGGAGACGACGAGCAGCAGCGCATGATGCAGGAGCCATGGCCCGGCCACGAGCAGCGCGAACAGCAGGACGTGGATCGAGTTCCACGAGGGCCGGGGGCCGACCTGCATCGTGCCCGTGAGCATGCGTGCCTGCATCAGCGAGCCCGCGATCACGAGCCAAAGGAAGAGCCCGGTGCAGGCGATCAAGGCCGCGCTGCCTCGGCGACGGTATCGGGCCAGGGCGGCGACCGCGAGGCAACCGAAGACCTGTAGCTCCAAGATCAGCGGAGGTCCACCGAGCGGGAGCTGGGCATCGGGAGTGTCGCCGAGCCAGAGGCGTTGCAGTTCGGTGGCCAACATCGACAACGCGATCGTCGCCGCGGCGATCATCGAGAAGCGGATCACGCCGCCGGCCACCTCATCCGTTCTCGTGAGATCGCCGAGGTCCGCGGACGACGGGCCGAGGAGCGCGATGTCCGTGCGGTGGACCTTCGCGGAGCCGTCGTCGGGATGGGGGTGCTGGCTCATGGGAGTCGAGCGGACGTTGGCGTGTCCGCCGGCGCTTGCCAACCGATCAGGTCCGCGTCTTCGCCGCCGAGGTGCCGGAAGCCGTGCTCCGGAAGGTCCGCGCCGCGATCACCAGCGCGCCCAAGGTCAGGGCGGACGACACCAAGAACGGCGCGCCGGGCAGGTGCAGCGGCGCACCCGGCGCGATGAAGTAGGCGAACAACTGGGTCGAAGCGAGCGGCGCGACGATCTGTCCGAGGCTGGCCAGACCGGTCAACGATCCTTGCACGGCGCCTTGCTCATCGGCCGGGGCGCTCCGGGAGATCGATCCCTGCAAGGCTGGACCACCGATGCCGCCGAGGCAGGCGAAACCGAGCACCGGGAAGAGCATCCACCCCTGGGTCGCGACCGCGTAGCCGACGTAGCTGATCGCGCCGATGCCGAGACCCACGAGCACGGACCGCGCTTCGCCGAGCCTCGGGATGATCCTGCCCGCGAGCCCTCCTTGCACGACCGCCGACATCAGCCCGACGAACGCTAGCGACAGACCGATCTGCTGCGGGGTCCACGCGTAGCGATGGCCGGTGTAGAGGGCCCAGATGCTGTGGAGCATGAACTGCGCGACGTTGGACAAGAACAGCGCCGCCGCCAGCCGGGCCACCACCGGATACCGTCCCAGCGCGACCAACGACCCCACCGGGTTCGACCGGCTCCAGGAGAACGGGCGACGGATCGCGCGCGGGAGCGATTCCGGGAGCACGAAGAAGCCGTACAGCCAATTCGACAACGTCACCGCGGCGGCGAAATAGAACGGGATCCGCAAGTGGTTCGCGGTCAGCCATTCCGCCCAGGCGGCGGGCAGATGCGCGACCAGTTGCGGGTGCGGCACGCCGAGCCAACCGCCCAGGGCCGGACCGAGGATGAACCCCACGCCGAACGCGGCGCCGATCATGCCGAAGTTGGCGGCGCGTTTCTCGGGCGGGCTGATGTCGGCGATGTAGGCCGTGGCGACGGAGATGCTCGCGCCGCTGAGTCCGTTGACCAGACGGCCGAGGAAGAACCAGGGCAAGGTCGGGGCGAACGCCATCATCAGGTAATCCACCGACGATCCGAACAACGACACCAGGATCACCGGACGACGCCCGAAGCGGTCCGAGACGCTGCCGAGCACCGGGGCCATCAGGAACTGCATCGCCGCGTACGAGAGGGTGAGCAGCCCGACCTTCTGCGCCGCCGCCGGCACGTTGCCGCCCTCCATCTGCTCGATCAGCTTCGGCAGGATGGGGATGAGCAGCCCGAACCCGACGATCTCGAGCAAGAGCGTGATGAAGATGAATCCGAGGGCGGGTTGGCGTTCGTTCATGTCCGGTGGCCCATCGCCGGTCCCGGGTCCGACGGGATGCGCGGGTGTTGTCCGCATGTCCTGGAAAGCGGAACGGCGGCCCGTTTCGGAGCCGCCGTTCGCATGCGATGAAAACCGTGGACCGGCTATCAGAGCCCCTTGGCGATGATGAGCTTGAGCAGGTCGCCGACGCGGTTGCTGTAGCCCCACTCGTTGTCGTACCAGCTCACCAGCTTGAAGAAGCGGCTGTTGAGGCCGACACCGGAGCCGGCGTCGTAGATGGAGCTGTGCTTGTCGTGGATGAAGTCGGAGCTGACGACCTCGTCGCCGGTGTAGTCGAGCACGCCCTTGAGGTAGGTCTCGCTGGCCTTCTTCATCGCGGCGTTGATCTCGGCGAGGGAGGTCTCCTTCACCGTGCGGACGGTGAGGTCGACGACGGAGACGGTCGGCACCGGCACGCGGAAGGCGACGCCGGTGAGCTTGCCCTTGACCTCGGGGCAGACGAGCGCCGTGGCCTTGGCCGCGCCGGTCGTGCTGGGGATGACGTTCTGCGCCGCGGTGCGGCCGCCCTTCCAGTCCTTCTTGCTCGGGCCGTCCACCGTCTTCTGCGTGGCGGTGTAGGCGTGGACGGTCGTCATGAGGCCTTCCTCGATGCCGAAGCCTTCCTTGAGCAGCACGTGGACGATCGGCGCGAGGCAGTTCGTGGTGCAGCTCGCGTTGGAGATGATGTGGTGGTTCGCGGCCTCGTACTTCTCGTGGTTCACGCCCATCACGATGGTGATGTCCTCGTTCTTGGCGGGGGCGGAGATGATGACCTTCTTGGCGCCGGCGACGATGTGGCCGTAGGCGCTCTTCGGGTTGGTCTTGTCGGCGTCGGTGAAGAGGCCGGTGGACTCGATCACGATGTCGACGCCGAACTGCTTCCACGGGAGCTCGGACGGGCTCTTCGCGCTCACGACGTGGATGTCCTGGCCGTTGACCACGAGCACGTCGTCCTCCGCCTTGTCGGGGCTCGACTTCTTGCTGCTCACCGTGCCGGAGAACCGGCCCTGGGTGGAGTCGTACTTGACGAGGTAGGCGAGGTTGTCCGCGGGGACGATGTCACCGACGGCGACGACCTGGATGTCCTTGCCGACGAGGCCTTGCTCGACCATCGCACGGAACACGAGGCGGCCGATGCGGCCGAAACCATTGATTGCAACTTTCACCATAAGGATTCGATTTCGATAATCAGTTCAGGGTCAAAACAACGGGAGGCCAGCCTATCGGCGGGCAAAGCAGGGTCAACGGGGGATTTTTGGTGGAACCTTTGCCGTCCGTCCGTCCGGCAGACCCTGAAGAAGCGACGAGAAGTGACGACGACGCCCTCGGCGCCCGTGGCACCGAGGACGTCGGGGCCCGGGCAGGGTCAGCGGCCGGCCGTCCAGCCGCGCACGAAGCCGATGCACTGGGCGATCTCGGGCACCGAGTTGTCCCAGTTGTACTCGTATTCGACGCTGATGTTCCCGACGAAGCCCTGGCGCTTCAGCTCGGCGAGGACGCCGGACATGTCGGTCCCGCCCGCGCCGAACGGCACGTCATGCTGGCCGGTGCCGAGCGCGGGGCGTTCCTTGCCGTGCATCGAGATGATGTGGCCCTCGAGGATCTTCAGGCAATCGACCGGCTTGAGGCCGCTCGTCTGCCAGTGGCCGATGTCGGCGCAGGACCCGATGCGCGGATCGCGGCCCTTCACCAACGCGAGGATGTAGTTCGGGTCCCAGACCTTGTAGTTCGGGTTCTTGGGCTGGACAGGGTGGTTGTGGTAGCCCACGCGCACATCGAACTCCTTCACGAGCTTCTCGATGATGTCGATGGATTCGGTGGATTCGGTGGTGACCGCGTAGAGCTCCATCTTCTTGGCGAACTCGAAGATCTTGCGCGCGCCCGCCTCGTCCTTTGGGATGCCGACGACGCCGTAGTTCACGGCGCGGATGCCGTGTTTCGCGAGCTTGGCCTTCACCGCGGCGATGACGTCGTCGCCGGCGTTGTGGTCCCACTTCACGGCGCGCTGGTCGGGGCTGAGCGCCTGGCCGGGATAGAACTCGATGACCTTGCTGCCGGTCAGCTCGGTCTTCTCGATCGCCTCGAACAAGGTAAAGCGGTTGAAGCTGTAGGCCTGGCAGCCGATGGCGAAGCCGCCGATGCGGCT
>CANGMH010000214.1 GCA_947454005.1 Verrucomicrobiota bacterium | reverse complement strand
TCCAGCGCTGGGGCCTGGACAAGAACGTGGGACGCGGCCGCATCTGGCGCCTGGTCCATCGCGACCACAAACCGGGCCCGCAGCCCGCGATGCTCGGTGAGACCGGCGCGCAGCTGGTCGCGCACCTGGGCCATCCGAACGGTTGGTGGCGCGACACCGCGCAGCGTCTGCTCGTCGTGCGGCAGGACAAGGGCGTCGTCCCGGCGCTGGTCGCGGTCGTCCGGTCCGGCAAGGATCCGCTCGCCCGGGTCCACGCGCTCTGGACGCTCGAAGGGCTCGCCTCCGCCGATGCCGCCGTCGTCCGCGCCGCGTTGGGAGACATGCATCCGCGGGTGCGGGAGAACGCCGTCCGCGTCTCCGAGTCCTTGGTGAAGGCCGGCGACGCATCGTTCGCCGCCGACATCTTGGCGATGGGCAAGGACGCCGATCCGGGCGTCGCGGTCCAGGCGATCGGTTCGGCCAAGCGGCTGAACCTTCCTGCGTGGCCGGCCTGGGCCGCGCAGGTCATCGCCGCCAGCAAGAGCGCGGGCGTGCAGCAGATCGGCACGGCGTTGACGACCGTGCCCGCCGCTCCGGGCCAGTCCTACTCCGCGTCCGAACGGGCCGCGTTGAAGCACGGCGAGGCGATCTATCGCGAGCTGTGCTTCGCGTGCCACGGGATCGAGGGCAGGGGGATGACCCAGGAAGGCGCGGCGCCGGGCGCGACGATCGGGCCCGCGTTGGCAAGGTCCCGCACCGTCACCGGGAACCGCGAGGCGATGGTGGCCGTGCTGCTCCACGGGTTGTCCGGACCGGTCAACGGCAAGACGTACGACGCGCAGATGGTGGCGATGGCCGACAACGACGACGCGTGGATCGCCGACGTCGCCAGCTACGTCCGGAACTCCTTCGGCAACCGCGCGAGCTTCATCTCGGCGGACGACGTCAAGGCGCTGCGCGGTCGGTTCGCGTCGCGCACCGTCCCTTGGACGGAGGCCGAACTGGGCTCCTCGATGCCCTGGCCGCTCGCCGGCGCGAAGGACTGGCGGCTCTCCGCCAACACCTCGGCCGCGGGCTGCACCGAGGCGACCGACGGCAAGCGCGCCACGCGCTGGCACACCGGCACGAGCCAACGGCCGGGACAATGGTACCAGATCGAGCTCCCGGCCGAGACCAAGGTCGCGGGCCTCGTCCTGGATGCGGCCGCCTCGGCCGAGGATTATCCGCGCGGCTACAAGGTGGAGCTCAGCGGCGACGGGCAGAGCTGGGGCGCACCGGTGGCGACGGGCAAGGGCACGGGCCCGCTCACCGAGATCAGCTTCCCGGCGACGCCGGCGAGGTTCATCCGCATCACGCAGACCGGATCGGTGGACGGCTTGTTCTGGAGCATCCACGAGCTCGGCGTGCTCGCCGTCCGCTGAGTCCGGATCCGATCGCCACTTGTCTCCGCGACCGACCTCCAGCTTCCAGCCTCCGACCACTCCTCCCATGCGCGTCCTCCACGTCCACGCCCATTTCGACGACTTCGAGTTCGTCGCCGCCGGGACCTTCGAGCTCTGGCGGCGCCGGCTCGGCGCGGAGTTCGAGGGCAAGATCATCGTCTGCACCGACGGCCGGTCCGGGCACCACTTCCGCACCCGCGAGGAGACCGCCCGTGTGCGTCTCGCTGAACAGGAGGCCAGCGCCAAGCTCGGTGGCTACGCCTTCGAGCTGCTGCGCAAGCCGGACGGCCAGCCGTTCGAGGAGGCCTGCCGCGTGCTCACGACCGACCTGGTCGCCGCGTTGTGGAAGTCGATCCGCGAGTTCGAGCCGGATTATCTGCTCTGCCCGCCGCTGCCGCTGGACACCCTCGCCGGCGTGCATCCGGACCACATCACCGTGGCCGAGGCCGTTCGGCGCGTGGCGTACATGATCAACGTGCCGCATGCCTTCCTCGGCGAATATCCCGTCGATGACGAGACATGTCCGCGCTGGGTGAAGACGCCGGTGATCCTCAACACCTACGACGGCTACATGGCCGGCGCGAACTCCTGCGACCTGGTGGTGGACATCGAAGAAGCCTTCGCGCTGGTCGCCGAGGAATCGTGGTGCCACCAGAGCCAGATCAACGAATGGCTGCCGTGGGTCGCCCGGCATCACATCGAACCCACCGCCGACTTGGCCGCTTGGGAGAAGAAGCTCCGCGCGCGCTCCGACCGGCAATCCCGCGAGCTGGGTCTTCCCGCGGGCCGCGCCCATGAGGCCTTCACCGTCACGGCGTGGGGCGTGGTGCCGACCGCCGAGCAGCTGCGGCGCGATTTCCCGGGCCTCGTCGCCGACCCGGAGCGCGACGAGCGCCTGAGGGCGCGGCTGGTCCGTTGGGGCGCGGCCTGATACGGGTTGGTCGCGGTCCGTCCCGGGGGCAGAAATGTCGCGGGGAAAGTTTTGACCTCGCCCGATGCGGCTGGGACCTTCCGCCCGCAAATGACTCCGAACCGTATCCTTCCCGACCTTCAATGCTCACTGCTGTGCGATGACGTGCGGCAGGAGGCCAGCGGCAACCTCATCATCCTCGGCGTGATCAGCGTCATCCGGGTCCCCGGGGTGCCGATCACCGCGCCCAAGCTGTGCGTCATCAACCGGTGGACCGCCGGTGTGGGCCAGTTCAACGAGCAGGTCCGCCTGATCGGTCCGGACGGCACGACCGTCCTGCGCAAGAGCGCGGCCAAGCTGGTGCTGCCCGACCCGTCCCAGAACGTCACCAACGTCAGCGTGTTCGGGAACATCGAGTTCCCGGCCGGCGGCCTGTACTTCGTCGAGGTCCTGGTCGACGACGTCATGAAGCTCCGCTATCCGGTGCCGGTGGTCGTGGTGCCGCAGCCCGGCCAGCCGGCCGCCGCTTGAGCCGGTCAGATTTTCCGTCAACGTCGGCCAGCGGCAGGACCTAGCCTCCTGCGCTGGCCTTCTTGTTTGTGGCGTCGAACCCGATCGTGTCCGATCCGATCTCCATCGCGAAGCCGCCGGATGCCGGGCGTCTCGGGCGCCTGAGGACGGCCTTGGGCGCGTGGCAACCGTTCACCGGCGGCGGGATCGCGGCCTTCAGCCGCGCAAGCCTCGCGCGAACGCTGGTGTTCCAGGTCCTGTTCGCGCTCGGTCTGTCGTGCGTCGTCGTCTGGAGCGTCCGGCTCGCCTGGTTCCCGCCGTTCTTCGCCGCGCTCGGCAAACTGCCCGGCTCCGATGCCGGGATCCGCCAAGGCCGGCTCGATTGGCCCGACCCGATCGCCGTCGCCCTCGCCGACAACCGGCATCTTGCCCTGGTCATCGATCCCGCGGGCAGCGGCGGACTCGGCCGGGCCGCCGACCTCCAGATCGAGTTGCGCAGGGACGGCGTCAGCCTCCACGGCCTCTTCGGGCATCAGACGTTCCCGTATCCACCGGATCTGGAGCTGAGGCTCGACCGGTTGGGCGGCAGGGCCGCGTGGGGCGCTTGGAACTGGGTCGGCCTCGCGTTCATCGGCATCGCGACCTTCTCGTGCTCGGTGGTGCTGTGGTGGACGACGGCCTTCGCGACGGCGCTGCCTTCGTGGCTGCTCGCGCTCGTCGCCCGGCGTGCCCTCACCTTGGGGGGCGCCTGCCTGATGATGGCCGCCGCATGGTTGCCGGCGTCGCTCGTGCTCGCCGGTGGGGCGGCCCTCTACGCGACCAACTGGATCCGCTTGCCCGGCCTCATGTTCGCCGTGGTCGCGCATGCCGTGGTCGCCGTGCTCTGGCATGCTTGGGGATTCCTCCGTCTGCCGGCGCGCGCGGCGGCGAAGAAGGTCGACAATCCGTTCGTTCCGTCGGGCACCGCGAATGCTGCTCCCGATCGGTCGAAGAAGAAGAATAACCCGTTCGGTTGAACCGCGGACCGGCCCGCCGCGCTCAGGGCCGGACGCGGCGGACGATGGAGTCGCGCTGGGCCCAACCGGGATCGGGTCGAGGATGGTCCAGGTTGAAATGCAGGCCGCGGCTCTCCGGACGCTGGCGCGCGCAGGCGACGATCAGTTCGGCGACGGTCGCCAGGTTCCGGAGCTCCAAGAGATCGGCCGTGACGTTGAAGTCCCAGTAGAACTCGCGGATCTCTTCCTGCAGGTGGGCCAACCGTTTCTCGGCCCGGAGCAGGCGTTTGTCGGTGCGCACGATGCCGACGTAGTCCCACATCGTCCGGCGGATCTCGTCCCAGTTGTGCGAAACGACGACCAGTTCGTCCGGGTCGGTCGCGCCGCCGGTCTGCCAGGGCGGGATGGCGACCCCGACCGGATCCGGCCTCGCGGCAAGCACCTTGGTGGCGGCGCGATGGGCGCAGACGAGGGCCTCGAGGAGCGAGTTGCTCGCGAGGCGGTTCGCGCCATGCAGCCCGGTGCAGGCGACCTCGCCGATGGCGTAGAGGCCGGGGATCCCGGTCTCGCCGTCCACGTCGGTCACCACGCCGCCGCACTGGTAGTGCGCCGCCGGGACGACCGGGATGGCCACGCGGGTCATGTCGATCCCGTGCGCGAGGCATTTGGCGTGGATGTTAGGGAAATGCTCGCGGACGAATTCCGCCGGTTTGTGCGAGATGTCGAGGAACACGCAGTCGGCGCCGGTGCGCTTCATCTCGGAATCGATCGCCCGCGCCACGATATCGCGCGGTGCCAGTTCGGCACGGCGGTCGTAGCGGTCCATGAAGCGCTGGCCGTCCGCCCCGCGCAGCACGCCGCCCTCGCCGCGGACCGCCTCGGAGATCAGGTAGGTCTTCGCCTGCGGATGGAAGAGACAGGTCGGATGGAACTGGACGAACTCCATGTCCGCCACCGCCGCGCCGGCCCGGTAGGCCATCGCCACGCCGTCGCCGGTAGCGATGTCGGGATTGGTCGTGTAGAGGTAGACCTTGCCGCTCCCGCCGGTGGCCAGCACGACGACGGGCGCGGCGAAGACCTCGACGCGGTTCGCGGGCTGGTCGAGCACGTAGACGCCGGCCACGCGGTCGGGCCCAGGGAGACCGAGCTTCGCGGTCGTGACCAGGTCGATCGCATGATGGTTCTCGAAGACGCTGATGGACGGCTGCGCGGCGATGGCCGCGAGCAGGGCGCGCTCGATCTCGGCGCCGGTGGCGTCCTTGGCGTGCAGGATGCGCCGCTTCGAGTGGCCGCCTTCCTTGGTCAGGTCGAGCTCGTGAGCGCCGGGCTGCTCCGGGATCGGCCGCTCGGAGAACTGCGTGCCCAAGGCGATCAGCTCGGCGATCCGGGCCGGGCCTTCCTCGATGACGGTGCGGACCACGGCCTCCTTGCAGAGGCCCGCGCCGGCATCGAGCGTGTCCCGGACGTGCAGCGCGACGGAGTCTTCTTTGCTGGTGACGCTGGCGATGCCGCCCTGCGCCCAGTTGGTGTTGGAATCCGCGCGGTTCTTCTTTGTGACGATGGCGACGCGGCCGTGCGGCGCGACCTTGAGCGCGAACGTCAGCCCGGCGATGCCGCTGCCGAGCACAAGGAAATCGAAGGCGCGTGTTCCCGATGGCATGTGGAGGCCTAGGTTGGCCCGGTGCATGCGCGACGTCGAGAGTTCACGAGGTCGTCTGCCTGCGCCGCAAGGGAGGTCGCATCCAGTCCGAGGAAAACGAGGGTTGCCGGCTTCCCGCTCAGGCGGCATCGAACATCGGATGCTCGCGTAGCGCGGCCTCGCTGGCCGGCGAGAGCGGAGCTTGGCGGTAGACCGCTTCGGCCATCGGTTCGGCGCTGGTGGAGCGTCGCGCGCGGCCGAGCCATGCTTGGTCGAGCGGCGCGACAAGCAGTTCAGGCGTGTTCGCCGCGATGGTCGTCTCCTCTTTTTCCCCGGTCGCGGATCCGGCGCCGACCGACCATCCGGCCAGCAGCAGCGTCACCCGCAGCAGCGTCGCGCGCGAATACGTGGCCAGCGCGCACGGTCGCGCCGGGTCCAGGCGTGCGTGGAGCCCGCGGAAGAGCGGGAGCGTCCACATCGCCGGGTTCTTCGCGGGCGAATAGGCGTCGAAGAGGATCGCGTGCGGCTTCGGCCAGGAATCGGAGGCCGGCGAGGCCAGCAACGTCGGGAAATCGCCGACATGGACCTCCCACTTCACCGTTCCAAGGCCGTTCACGCCCTCGGCCTTGGTCTCCGCGAGCAGCGCTGCCACGAGTTCTTGGTGGCCGGTGAAGTAGCCGAGCGCCTCCGCATGATCGAGGGCGAAGCGGAGCGGTTCCAGCGTGTGGTCGAAGCTCACGACGCGGACGCGGCCGGGGACGTCGCGCAACGCGCTCAGCACCGTGAGCACGTTCGCCGCGGCGCCGAGACCGACGTCCCAGACGACGAACTCGCCGTCCCCATGGGCGGCGAGTCGTTCAGGGAGGCGCAGTTGCCGCACATAGAGCGCCTCCGCTTCGGCGACAGGGCCGACGACCGGATGGAACGTCTCCCCCTCCGCGACCGAGCGGACGCTCCAACTACCGTTCTTGAGCTGCACGAGCTGGTATCCCATGTGTTGCATGCCCGTAGTCGGGCCGAGACGGGGACTCTCGGACAACCACCACCGGCACCAAGCAGAAACCGCGCCCCCTCGGCCTTTCTCGATCCTGATGTCACGACCAAGGTCCTCGGTGTGCGGGGTGTCGGACCGGAGGCTTCCAATCGATCGGGTCGGCCGATTCCAGCCGACCGCTGTTTGCCTGGGAGATTCCTGCCGCGGTCGAAAACGTACGTGCACGCTTGTGATGAGAAACAGCCCGTCATCTCCCGAAAATCAGATACAACCGCAGGTATCGGCGGGCGTTGCCTGAAAAGTAGTCGAGGAAATGACGGTCCGGCGCGGACGATCAACAACCAGTACCGGCGGCCGACATCTTCTTCTTGGCCGGCCGGGTGCCATCGCTGGCGCTCCGTCGGGATATCCGCGGGTGGTCCGACGGTCTGAAGCCCTTGGCCATCGCCTTGGAGCCGAAGATCTGGGTCCATTTGCCGTCCTTGAAGACCGGCATGTACCCGCCGGGCCGGATCTCGAACGGTTTCTTGCAACTGCCGAGATGGTCGAATTTGACCGTACCCGGCTTGTGGAACGCCTCGAACCACGACGGGTAGACGAAATTCGACATCGCGATGCCTTCCACGTCGAACACCTCGCGCTCCACGGCATCGGCCGTCTCGTAGGCATACCAGACGCCCTTCGGGTCGAGTGCGCCGAGCTGGATACCGGGATCGACGAGCATCTCGGCCAGTTCGTGGGCCGCGGTGACCGACACTTTCTCGCCGTTGGAAAGGGTCGTCCTCACGAAGACCTTGGACAGGGGCATCCCCGCCCGCGTGAGGTCGTGGTACCCGAGCGCGTCGGCCGCATCGGCGTCGTCGAGGAACAGGAAGCCCCAGTGGTCCTTGGGGATCTTGCCGTCCGGGGAGATCACCAGACGGCACGGTGTGCCCCAGACCGGGGTGAAATGCCGGTCCGCGTAGATCTGCAACGCGGCGACGAGTTTCTTGAGATCCGTGCCGAGCGGTGTCTTGGCCAGGTTGGCGCAGCTGATGGTCGGGATGGTGCTTTGGTTGAAGGCCGCGAGGATGTTCTTTTTCATATCATATCGGGATGCGGGTCGATCGGACGCAGAAATGGATCGGCGGGAGGCGGGTCAATCCTTCCGTGACAGGAGGCTGAAGGTGCCGCCGATGAGGTCGGCCAGCCAGTTGACCGCGCGTGCGGCCCGCCCGGGACCTGTGACCGAACCGGGATCGTCGACATCGTCGC
>CANGMH010000213.1 GCA_947454005.1 Verrucomicrobiota bacterium | reverse complement strand
GGCGACCCAGAGGCCCGCGGAGCCGCGAAGACGCGCACGGGTTGGTCGCCCGAGAGGTACCGGCCGCCGGCGATCATCTCCTGCGCCTGCGGCTTCGGGCCGCCGATCAGCAGGATGCGCGCGCCGATGCCCTGGCTGTTGGGCGCCAAGCCGCGCAGGCGCACCTGGACGCGGCCCGCGGAGGCGTCGTTGCGATAGAGGCCGGCAGGTTCGTTGAGGTTGTTGACCACGAGGTCGAGGTCGCCGTCGTTGTCGAGGTCGCCGAGCGCCATGCCGTACGAGATGCCTTCGTGGGCGAACCCCCAGCGCTCGCCCGCGGGCTCGAAGGTGCCGTCGGTCTTGTTCCGGAAGACGCCGTTCTTGGTGCGCCAGCGCGGATGCATCTGCATCGAGCGCTTGAGCTGCGCGTCGGTGAAGCGCCGGCGGCCGCCCTTGATCTCGTTGCTGCTGTCCTGGTCCATCACGTCGAACTCGAAGCCGTTCGTGAACAGCAGGTCCTCGTATCCGTCGAGGTCCACGTCGAGGAAGACCGCGGTCCACGTCCAGTCGGTCGCGGCGACGCCGGCCATGAAGGCGGATTCGGAGAACGATCCGTCGGGCCGTCCGAAGAAGAGCGTGTTGCGGTTGAACTGCGGGCGCGCGTCCGGGAGCTCCAGCTCTGCGGGCGTCGGGCGGTCGCGGACGAGCTGCGTCATGCGCTTGGCGTGCTCGCGGGCGAGCATGTCCACCACGAAGAAGTCGTCGTTCCCGTCGCGGTCGATGTCGGCGAAATCCACGCCCATCGACGAGCGGCTCGTGTGGCGGACGAGACCCGGGGCGAGCAGCCGGAAGGTCCCCTTGCCGGTGTTGATCCAGATGCGGTCCGGCGAGGTGTTGTCGTTGCACACGTACAGGTCGGGGAAGCCGTCGTGGTCGATGTCGCGGAACATCACCGCCAACCCCCAGTCGCGGAACGGCGGGATCGGCTTCCCTTGCTCGTCCAGGAACGTCCCGGGCTCGTCCTGGATCGCGGTGAAACGACCTTTGCCGTCGTTGCGGTAGAGCCCGTGGACCTCGGGCAGCTCGCGGACCTTGCCGTCCGCCGTCGCCTCGAACCGTCCGGCCCAGCGCGGCGACCGCGTGGATTCACCGTTGACCTTCGAGACCTCCCATTGCTCGCCGCGCTTGGCCACCGCGAAGCGCGTCGTCGGATCGGCCAACAGCATCGCATCGATGAAGTGCGTGCAGTAGAGGTCGAGGTCGCCGTCGCCATCGATGTCGGCGAGCGCCATGGAGGTCGCCGACGCGGTGCGTGAAAGGCCCGAATCCTTCCGCTCGGTGAAGTTCCCTTTGCCGTCGTTCAGGAAAAGCCGGGTGCCTGCGGCGATGCCGTTCACGAGCAGGTCGAGGTCGCCGTCGCCGTCGACATCCGCGAAGCAGGCGCCGGTCGAGATCTGGCCGGTGCAGGCAGCATCGCCGAGAGGGATCTCCTGGAACTTCCAGCCGCCGAGGTTCCGGTAGAGCCGGTTGGGCGCCTCCAGGCTGCAAAGATAGATGTCGGCCCAGCCGTCGCCGTCGATGTCGCCGACCGCCACGCCGGCGCCGTTGTGGGCGACGGCATTGGTGAGATAGGAATCGCCTCGCAGCAGGTTGGTGAAGTCGAGACCCGTGGTGACGGGCTTCATCTGGGTGAAACCCACCTGGTTTCCGGAGCCCGCGCCGACCTTGAACGAGCGATGGCCGGTGCCCGTCGACCAACCGACCGCGTCGGCTGCCCGGCCGAAGATGCCGAGGCGAAGCATCAGCAAGGCACAGGCGCACGCGGCACGTATCACCGGAAAACTAGACCAGCGGTGTCCGGGAGGGTCAATCGCGGCGGACCGCCGATGTCCCGGGACAAAGCGCTTTGAAATCGGCGCGGATCGCGGCAGGCTCACCTCCCGATGGATCCGAAGAAATTGGCCCAGCTGTGCCGTGACTACGCCGAGAACAAGAAGGCAGAGAACGTGGTGGTGCTCGACGTGCGCAAGCTGTCGAGCGTGACGGACTTCTATGTGATCGCCTCCGGTTCGAGCGCGCCGCATCTGCGGGCCATCGAATCCGAGGTGTTCGACCGGCTCCAGAAGGAGCACGGCGTCCAACCGAAGGTCATGGACGGAGCGGCCGGTGAATCGTGGATCGTCGCGGATTTCTTCGACGTGATCGTCCACCTCATGAAGAGCGACGTCCGCGAGCGCTACGACCTCGAGGGACTCTGGGGCGACGCTCCGCGCGTGGCCAAGCCGCGGGCGAAGAAGAAGACCGCCGAGGCCGTCGAGGCCTGAACTTCGGGCGGCGCTAGAGCCCGGCGCGCCGAAGCTTGTCCATGCGAGGTGCCGCCGGTGTCTCGACCGTGCGCCACAGATAGAGCAGCACCCCGGTCGTGAGCAGCAGGTTCAATCCCTGCGAGACGCCGTGCCACGCGCCGAACGACTTCCCGGCTTCCGCCTTCTGGGCGGGCGTGGTGTTGGTCGCGTATTTCACCGCGTGCAGGTCCTTGAGCTTCGGCTGGAGCCATAGGCCTCCGGCGAGACCGAGCGCCACCAAGCCGGTGAGCAGACCCGCCCCGAAACGCCCGGGATGCTTGCCCGCGTAGAGCCATCCGAGGACCAGATGCGCCACGGCGACGCCGGCGCAGACGGCCTGCAGGACGAAATAGCGCCCGAGGACGATCTGGGCGACCCGGCCGGCATGGTACCGGGGCATCAGCTCCAGCATCTCGTGGGAGAAGAACGCCGGCCCGGCGGCGAAG
Source organism: Verrucomicrobiota bacterium (assembly GCA_947454005.1). GTDB lineage: Bacteria > Verrucomicrobiota > Verrucomicrobiia > Limisphaerales > UBA9464 > CAIVQB01. The sequence goes on along the minus strand of CANGMH010000213.1, from coordinate 4,960 downwards.
GTCAGGAAGATGGCCGATCCGAACCAGACCGAGGCGTTCACGATCCCGAGGAACCTCAGCGCGGCGAGCATGGAGGCAGGCTACGCCGGGGACCGCGACCGCGCCAAGCCTGCCGGGCGCTGAGTTTAGTGTTGCTCAGCCGGGTTCCCCCGATACTTTGGCGTTCTTTCGTACAGTCCAGTTTGTCGCGATGAACATCGAACTCACCAAATTAGCCCTAGAGAAGGTCGGCAACCCCCACATCTTGGTGAATCTCGTCTCCCGACGGGTCCGCCAGCTCAACAGCGGGGCCGGCGGATCGAGCCGCCCGTTGGTCAACGTGACCGCCGGGATGGGCGCCGCCGATATCGCCATGCTCGAGCTCATCGAAGAGAAGATCGGCTGGGAGATGGCGCCTTCCGACACCGATCCGGAACCGGTCGCGGCCCCGAAGAAGCGCGCTCGCCGCGTCGCCCCCAAGGCAGCCTGAGCCGGGCACCGGTTTGATTTCCGCAGCCGGAGGGCCATGCTCTCCGGCTGTTTTCGTTCATGGCCGACATCCTCACCAACTCCAAGGCACGCCGCGATTACCACATCCTCGACACCTTCGAGGCGGGCATCGTGCTGCACGGGACGGAGATGAAGTCGTTGCGGGCCGGCAAGGGGCAGATCGCGGATGCCTTCGCCCGGGTGGACAAGGACGAGGTGTGGCTGCACAACGCCCACATCGACGAGTACTCCCACGGCAACCTGAACAACCATGCGCCGAAAGCCCCGCGCAAGCTGCTGCTGCACCGCCGGGAGATCCGCAAGCTCGCCGAACTGGCCAAGGTGAAGGGCCACACCATCGTGCCGCTGTCGTTCTATTGGAAGGGCAGCTTGGTGAAGGTCCAGCTGGCGGTCGGCAAGGGCAAGGCCGAGTACGACAAGCGTGACGACATCAAGAAGCGCGAGGCCGACCGCGAGCTCAAGCAGGTGCTGATGCACCGGGCGAAGGGCCGTTGAACGTCCCGGGGCCGCACGGCGCGGGATACTTCCCGCGGCCCGGCTCATGAGATGACCGGTGCCGTCGGTGCGCCGGACGACATCCTTTCCCGGAGAGTCGCCTCCTTTCGTTCTTCACTCGCGTGGTGCGGGCTCACCGCGCTGCGACCCCTGGGATCCGGGCCGCTACGCGAGAAGGTCCTTCACCAGCTTGCCGTGGACGTCGGTGAGGCGGAAGTCGCGGCCGGCGTGGCGGAAGGTGAACTTCTCGTGGTCGAACCCGAGCAGGTGCATGATGGTGGCGTGCAGGTCGTGCACGTGGACCTTGTCCTCGGCCGCGGCGAACCCGAACTCGTCGGTGGCCCCGTGGACATGCCCGCCTTTCACGCCGCCGCCGGCCATCCACATGGAGAAGCCGTGGTTGTTGTGGTCGCGGCCGTTCTGCTTGCCGGCGTTGGCGCCGGGCGTGGGCAGCTCGACGGTGGGCGTGCGGCCGAACTCGCCGCCCCAGATCACCAAGGTCTCCTCCAGCATGCCGCGGTCCTTGAGGTCGGTGAGCAGCGCGGCGATGGCCTTGTCGCACTGGTCGGCGAGCTTGCGGTGGCCGGTCTCGATGTCGTCGTGGTTGTCCCAGGGCTGTCCGCTGCCGTGCCAGACCTGGACGAAGCGCACGCCGCGTTCCAGCAACCGCCGGGCGATCAGGAGCTGCCTTGCCTGCACGCTGTCGCCGTAGCGTTGGCGCGTGGCCTCGGATTCGCGCATGATGTCGAAGGCGTCGGCCGCCTCCATCTGCATGCGGTAGGCGAGCTCGAAGCTCTGCACGCGGGCCTCGATCTGGGCGTCCTTGGCGCGGGCCTTCTTGTGCCGGTCGTTGAGCTGTTGGAGCAGGTCGAGCTGGGCGCGCTGCTGCGGGAGCGTCGTGTGCCGGTTGTCGATGTTCTCGATCAGCTTCTCGAGCTGCGTGTGCTCGGTGTTGATGTAAGTGCCCTGGTAGGTGCCGGGGAGGAATCCGCTCTGCCAGTTCTGCGATTCCTGGATGGGATAGCCGCCGGGGCACATGGCGATGAAGCCGGGGAGGTTCTGGTTCTCGGTGCCGAGGCCGTAGGTGGTCCAGGAGCCCATGCTCGGCCGCGGCAACCGGGCGTCGCCGCAGTTCATCAGGAGCAGGGACGGCTCGTGGTTCGGCACGTCGGCCTGCATCGAGCGGATGACGCAGAGGTCGTCCGCATGCCGCGCGGTGTGGCGGAAGAGGTCGCTGACCTCGAGGCCGGACTGGCCGTACTTCTGGAACTTGAAGGGCGACTTCCACGCTGCGCCCGTCTTGCGCTCGGTGGCGTGGTGGATGGGGATCTCCTTGCCGTGGTACCGGTCCAGCGACGGCTTGGGGTCGAACGTGTCCACGTGCGACGGGCCGCCGTTCATGAAGAGGTGGATCACCCGCTTCGCCTTGCCGGCGAACTGCGGGGCGCGGGGCGAGAGCGGATTGGTGAAATCGCCCTCCGCCCGGGCCCCGAGCGGGCTTCCGAGCAGCGTGGCCATGCCCAAGGCGCCCATCCCCATCCCGCAGCGGTGGAGGAACTCGCGGCGGGTGAGGGCGAGGTGCGCTGGATCGGGCGGATGATGGCTCATGGCGAAAACGTCGTCGGCAACCGACGGCCCGGGCGAGGGGCGGATTCAACGGGGCTGACGTCGCGCAAGGCTACCCTGCGTGGCGCGACAGGCAACCGACGGATCCGCGCAAAAAAAACGGCGGGCCCTCGCGAGGCCCGCCGTGGTGGTGCGTCGCCGGTCAGGCGCCGTACTTGTCGAACATCTTGGCGTTCGCCTGCATCAGGCGCATGAGGTACTTCGCCTCGAAGATGCCGAGGCTGCCGGAGTTCGCGCCGGTCTCGGTGAAGCGGGCGAGCTTGTCGGAGCCGCTGGCGGACGAGTGCAGCAGCACGGGCTGCGGATGCCACGAGTGGCCCTTCAGAGCGCACGGCGTCGAGTGGTCGCCGGTGATGGCGATGACGTCGGGCTTGCGGACGAGGAGGATCGGTAGCGCCGCGTCGAAGTCCTCGATGGCCTTCACCTTGGCGGCGAAGTTGCCGTCCTCGCCCGCCTTGTCAGTGTATTTGTAGTGGATGAAGAAATAGTCGTAGTTCTCGTATTCGGCGACGTAGCGCTCGAACTGCTGGGCGATCGTCTCGGGCCCTTCGATCTTCGTCATGCCGACCAGCTGGCTCAGCCCCTTGTACATCGGGTACACCGCCAGAGCGGCGGCCTTGAGGCCGTAGCGCTGCTCGAAGGTGGGGATGTCCGGCTGGTGCGCGACGCCGCGCATGAGGAAGCCGTTCGCGGGCTTCTCCTTGGCGAGCAAGGGCAGGGCGGCCTTGTAGAAATCGGCGACGAGCTTCGCGACCTTCTTCTGCCCGGCGTTCTTCGGGTCGACCGGCTTGGCCTCGGCGATGGGCAGGCCCTCGCGGTTCGGATCGGTGTCGGTGAGCGGTCCTTCGAGTCCGGCGCCGCGGAACACCACGACGAAGCGGTGCTCCTTGCCCGGATAGATGTAGACCTGCGAGGTGCCGATCTTCTTGATCTTGGCGGAGAGGATGCCGCAGAGGCGCTCGCACACCTCGGTCGCGATGCGGCCGGCGCGGCGGTCGGTGACCAGGCCCTTGGCGTCCATCGTGCAGAAGTTGGCGCGGGCGGCGACGTCGCCGTTCTTGAGCTCGATGCCGAGCCCGAGCGTCTCGATCACGCCGCGGCCGACCTCCCACTCGATCGGGTCGTAGCCGAACAGCGCGAGATGGCCGGGGCCGGAGCCGGGCGTGATGCCGGGCGCGGCCGGGATCATGCGGCCTTGGGCGACGCCTTGTGCCACGAGGGCGTCCAGGTTCGGGGTGCGGGCGGCCTCGAGCGGGGTCATCCAGCCCTGTTCGCGGGTGGCGATGTCGCCCAATCCGTCGAGGACGATGAGGGCCATCTTGGCTCCGGTCTTGACCTGTAGTTTCGCGTAGACGTCGTCGAGTTTGCTCATAAAGCGGGCCGGAGGTTAGGGGGCCGGGCCGCACGGTCAACCGCCGTTCCGGTGACGGGACACCGCGGTGTTGCCAAACGCGGGTCCCGACCCGAACGTCCGCTCCGCCCGATGGAAGCCCTCCTTTCCCGCCCCGCCGCCTCCGACTCCGCGCGTCCCGCCGCCGCGGCGGGCATCCCGCTCCGCCCGCGCCTGCCCGAGTGGCTCAAGGTGCAGCTCCCGACCAGCAGCGCCTTCACCAAGACGCGCACGCTGCTGGACGACCTCCAGCTCCACACCGTCTGCGAGAGCGCGAAGTGCCCGAACCATTGGGAATGCTGGAGCAAGGGCACCGCGACCTTCATGATCGCCGGCGACCGCTGCACCCGCGCCTGCGGCTTCTGCGCGGTCAGCACGGCGAAGCCGCTCGCCCTCGAGGCGGACGAGCCGCGCCGCGTGGCCGAGGCGACCCGCCGGATGGGCCTCAAGCACGTGGTGATCACCGCCGTCGCCCGCGACGACCTCGCCGACGGCGGGGCCGACCATTTCAAGCAGACGATCGCCGCCGTCCGCGAGCTGAACCCCGGCATCATCATCGAGGTGCTGGTGCCCGATTTCCTCGACCGCGACCGGGCCATCGACCTCGTGCTCGACGCCGCGCCGCACATCTACAACCACAACCTCGAGACGGTCCGCCGGCTCACCCCGGGCGTGCGCCATCGCGCGACCTACGACCGCTCGCTCGCTGTGCTGGCCAAGGCCAAGAAACGCGGCGGCGGATCGATGCACACGAAATCGGGCATGATGCTCGGGCTCGGCGAACGACGCGACGAGGTCGTCGAATCGATGCGCGACCTGCGCGCCGCGGAGGTGGACATCCTCACCCTCGGCCAATATCTGCAGCCGACGCTCAAGCACCTGCCCGTGGTCGAGATCGTGAAGCCCGCGGTCTTCGCCGAGCTCAAGCAGCTGGGCGAGGAGATGGGGTTCATCCACGTC
>CANGMH010000212.1 GCA_947454005.1 Verrucomicrobiota bacterium | reverse complement strand
GTGCTTGAAAAGAACCGCCCGCCCCGAGATCCCGCGCAAGACCATCTACCGGCTCTCGGTGTATCTGCGCTGTCTCCAGCGGCTCCGGGAGAACCACCTCCTGACGGTCAGCAGCGAGGCGCTCGCCCGGGCCGCGGGCGTGAAACCGACGCAGCTGCGCAAGGACCTCACCTACTTCGGGCAGTTCGGCACCCGCGGTCTCGGCTACGACGTCGACCAGCTCGCGAAGATGATCTCCGATCTGCTGGGCACGAACCGGCTCCAACCGGTCGTGCTCGTCGGGGTCGGCAACCTCGGCACCGCGCTGCTCAGCTACCGCGGCTTCGAGCAGGAAGGTTTCGAGATCGTCGGCGCGTTCGACCAGGACGCCAAGCGCCCGCGCGACAAGATGCCGAAGACGCCCCTCTACGGCATGGAGCAGCTCGCCGACATCATCCACGAACGCACGGTGCGCATGGCCATCATCACCGTGCCGGCCGACGGCGCGCAGAGCGTGGCCAACCTGCTGGTCGAGCACGGCATCACCGGCATCCTCAACTTCTCGCCGGCCATGCTCGCCGTGCCCGAGCACGTGATGGTCAACAACGTCAACCTCGCCATCGAGCTCGAGAACCTCAGCTATTTCATCCAGGAATGACCCGGCGGCCCGGACCCGGCCGCCGGGCCCTGATTTTGGCGGTTCCCTCCTCCGGCGCTCCCCTGTCATCCTGCCCGGCTCCGGCATGGCTGACGTCCGCATCGAAGAACTGAAGGCTCTGTTGCCGCGCTGCATGACGCACGATTGGGTGCGCCTCGGCTCGCGGCTGGTCCGTCTCCTGCGCGACCGTCACCACGCGGACGCCCATGACGCCTTGGTCGGACGGCTGCTGGCCGAGGCGCGGCGGTCCGCCGAGCTGCGCGAGTCCCGGCGGCTCAACGTGCCGACGGTCAGCTATCCGCCCGACCTCCCGATCACCGCCCGGAAGGACGACATCGTCGCCGCCATCCGCGCGAACCAGGTCGTCGTCATCGCCGGCGAGACCGGCTCGGGCAAGACGACCCAGATCCCCAAGATGTGCCTCGAGGCCGGGCTCGGCATCGAGGCGAAGATCGGCTGCACCCAGCCGCGCCGCGTCGCCGCGTTGTCCATCTCCCAGCGCATCGCCGAGGAGCTCCAGGTCCGCTGGGGCCGCGAGGTCGGCTGCCAGATCCGCTTCGACGACCGCTCCAGCCCGGAGACCTACATCAAGCTGATGACCGACGGCATCCTGCTCGCGGAGACGCAGGGCGACCCGGACCTGTCGGGCTACAACGCCATCATCATCGACGAGGCGCACGAGCGCAGCCTGAACATCGACTTCCTGCTCGGCTACCTGAAGGGCCTGCTCGCCCGCCGCGCCGACCTGAAGCTCGTCGTCACCTCGGCGACCATCGACACCCAGGCCTTCTCGAGGCACTTCGGGGACGCGCCGATCATCGAGGTCTCGGGACGGATGTTCCCGGTCGACGTCCGCTACGCGCCGTTCGGCCGGGCCCGGGGGCAGGACGGCGAGGAGGCGGAGGACGACGGCGACGTCACCTTCATCGACGCCGCGGTCCGGGCGACCGAGCAGATCCTCTACGGCTCGGACGACGGCGACGTGCTGATCTTCATGCCGGGCGAGCGCGACATCCGAGAGACCGGCGACCAGCTGGAAGGCCGTTTCGGGGGCGACGCGGAGATCGTGCCGCTCTACGGCCGGCTCAGCGCGGGCGACCAGCAGCGCGTCTTCGCGCCGTCCCCGCGCCGCAAGGTCATCATCGCGACGAACATCGCCGAGACCTCGCTCACCATCCCGGGGATCCGCTACGTCATCGATTCCGGGCTCGCGCGCATGAGCCGCTACAACCCGCGCACGCGGACCAAGCGCCTGCCGGTCGAGCCCGTGTCGCAGAGCAGCGCGAACCAGCGCAAGGGCCGGGCGGGTCGCGTGAGCGACGGCGTGTGCATCCGGCTCTACGCGCAGGAAGATTTCGACGCGCGGCCCGCCTTCACACAGCCGGAGATCCAGCGGGCCAACCTCGCCGAGGTCATCCTGCGGATGAAGGCCTTCCGCCTCGGCGACATCGAGACGTTCCCGTTCGTCAACCCGCCGACGCCCGCGGCGATCAACAGCGGCTTCATCCTGCTCCAGGAGCTCGGCGCGCTCGATGAGCACCGCGGGCTCACGCCGTTGGGACAGGACCTCGCCCGACTGCCGATCGACCCGACGCTCGGACGCATGCTGCTCCAATCGCAGCAGGAGCACGCGACGCGCGAGCTGCTGATCATCGCCGCCGGCCTCAGCATCCAGGACCCGCGGGAGCGTCCGCTCGAGCAGCGCGCCGCCGCCGATGCCGCGCACAAGCGTTTCAGCGACCCGCGCTCGGATTTCCTCGCGCTGCTGAACATCTGGGACGCCGTCCACGACCAGTGGGAATCGCTCCGCACCCAGGGCGCCCGGCGGAAGTTCTGCAAGCAGCACTTCCTCTCCTACCTCCGCATGCGCGAGTGGCAGGACCTCCACGCGCAGCTCAGCGGCGCGCTCGGCGACATCGCCACGGTGAAGCTCAACGAGAGCAACGCGGCGTACGACGCCATCCACCGCTCCATCCTCACCGGCTTGCTCGGGCACGTCGCCTGCCGCGAGGAGCGCAACTTCTACAAGGCCGCCGGCAACCGCCAGGTCAACGTCTTCCCCGGATCGGCGCTGTTCGAGCGCGGCGAGAAGCCCGTCAAGGGCCGCGACGCCAAGCCGGCGAAGGAGGCCGGTCCGAAGCCGAAGTCGTCGCAGCCGCCGTGGATCGTGGCCGGCGAGATCGTGGAGACGTCCCAGCTCTTCGCGCGGACCCTCGCCGGGATCGACCCGATGTGGATCGTCCAGCTCGCGCCGCATTTCTGCCACGTCCGGCCGCAGCAGCCGCATTGGAGCGCCAGCGCCGGTCGCGTGCTGGTCGAGGAGGTCATCTCGCTGCACGGGCTGGAGGTGCACCGTCGCAAGGTCGCCTATGGCAACCGGAACCCGAAGGAGGCCACCGCCATCTTCATCCGGTCCGCGCTGGTCGAGGAGGACCTCTTCCCGCGGCCGCCGCGCGGACGGGACGACGACGACGACGCCACCGGTCGCGGCGCCACGCGCGTCCTCAACCGGTCCACCGACACCCGCGACGACGACGACCCGCGCCTGCCGGCATTCCTCCGGCACAACCGCGCCATCCGCCAGAAGATCGAGACCTGGCAGACGCGCGTCCGCCGCGCGCGCCTCGGCGACCCGGACCAAGGGCTCTTCGATTTCTACGCCAAGCACATCGTGGACGTCTCGTCGGTCCACGAGCTGGACCGGCTGATCGGCCGGCATCCCGAGCCCGGTTTCCTGTGCGCGACCGAGGCCGACCTCGTCGGCGACGAACCGCTCGATTACGACGCGGACGCGTTCCCGGACGCCGTGCCGGTCGGCGGACAACCGGTGCCGCTCGCCTACGCCTACGCGCCGGGCGAGGAGTGGGACGGCGTCACAATCAAGCTCCCGCCCGAGCTCGTGCGCTCCGCGACGGCGTCGAGCCTGGAATGGTCCGTGCCCGGTCTGCGTTCCGAGCAGGTCGCCGAGCTGGTCCGCTCGCTGCCCGGCGCGCTGCGCCGCGCGTTGCAGCCGGTGCCGCCCAAGGTCGCCGAGATCGTCCGCGATTTCCGTCCCGACGGCCCGTCGCTGTTGCAGGAGCTCGGACGCTTCATCCGCGCGCGCTATGGCGTCGAGATCCCGAAGGACGCCTGGAAACCCGAGGCGATGCCGGCCCATCTGCGGCCGCGCTTCGAGGTCGTCGGGCACGACAAGCGGTCCATCGCGACGGGACGCGACCTCGACCAGCTCCGCGCCAAGCTCGCGACCGCCGAGGTCAAGACGCCGCCGCCGGCCGGCTCGGATCCCCTTTGGAAGCGCGCCGTGCAGCAATGGGAGCGACCGGCGCTGACCGGCTGGACCTTCGGCGACCTGCCGGAGCGCATCACGCTCGGCGAGCACGGCGGACTCCCGCTCTACGCTTGGCCGGGGCTCCAGTTGGAGGACCACACGGTCTCCATCCGGCTCTTCCGCGGCCAGGAACTGGCGCGGCAGACGAGCCTCGCCGGGGTGCAGCGGCTCGTGGAGCTCGCGATCCAGAAGGACCTGGCGTGGGTGCAGAAGGATCTGCGCGCCCTGTCGAAACTGGAACCGCTCTATGCCGGGATCGGGTCCGCCGACGAACTGCAATCGACCGCGTCCGACAACATCCGCCGCCACGCCTTGCCGGGCGAACCGTTCCCGGTGCTGATCCAGGCGCGGTTCGACGCCGCGGTGGCCGAGGCCCGCGAACGGCTCCGCGGCGCCGCGCAACGGCTCATCGACCGGGTCGCCATCGTCCTGCCGCTCCGCTTGGAGATCCTGCGCCGGGTCGGGACGTCCGGTGTCCCTGCGCCGGCGACCGCCGCGCGGCCGAAGACGCTGAAGGACCTCAGCCTGCTCGGCGTTCCCGCTCCGGTCGCTCGCCCCACGAACCCTCTGGCCGACGACCTGGCGGCGCTGATGCCACCGCGGTTCCTCGCGACGACGTCGTTCGAGCGGCTCGACCATCTGCCGCGCTACCTCAAGGGGCTTCTCACCCGGGCCGAACGCGCGAAGCTGAATCCGACGAAGGACCAGGAACGGGCCCGGCAGGTCGCTCCGTACATCGAGGCGTTGCGCCGGCTCCAGGCCGCTCCGGCGCGGAATGCCGAGGCGCAGCGGTTGATCGACGAGTTCCGTTGGCTGGTCGAGGAGTACAAGGTCTCCCTCTTCGCCCAAGAGCTCGGCACCGCGGTCCCGGTCTCCGCCAAGCGGCTCGACGAACAGTTGGAGCGGTTGCGCTGAGATCCCTAGCGGACGCCTCATAACGACGAGGCGATCACCCGTGCCGATAGGTCGTCTCCGCAATGCAGCACCGGTATCGGGCCCGGTCGTCGCGCCGGTACAACGTTGACAGCGAAGGTCGTCCGCATCCGCCCCGGTAGACCGCATCGGCCCGTTTCCGGGCCCGGTGACGCCGATGCCTTGGTGGCTCGGGTATCGCTTGTCCAGGCGACCCGCAGACATGAATCCGACCCGACTCGCCGCCATCGCCGCGCTCGGCTTCGCCAGCACCTTGGGTGCGGCGGCGCAGAGCTACCTCAGCCAGTACGACGTCATCGTCAGCAACAACCTGAGCACGAGCACCGATATCCGGGGCCTGGTCGTCGCGAAGAACTACACCGGCACGGCGGGCGGTCCGATGGCCCAGGACCTGAGCGCGACCGCGCCCGGCACGGACACCACCTTCATCCAGAGCAGCATCGCCTCGAGCGGTTCGGCGTTGACCCTCCAGTACGGCAGCCTGGCCTACGGCGGGGCGTCTATCTCGGGCCGCACGATCCAGTTCAACCAGGGCGGCAACACGGTCCACTTCAACTCGTCCTTCAACTTCAACGCCGTCTTCACCGGCATCGCCACCGAATCGACGACCTACGCCGCGATGACGGCGAACAGCACCGCGGCGCTCGCGGGGAACACGCTCACGTTCACGCTCGGCAACACGCTGCCGGCCAGCGGCGGCATCGCCGTGTTCAACGTGAATGCCAGCACGCTGGGGAACGCCGGCATCTCCCAGTACGACCTCGCCCTGAACGGCAAGGCGCCGTCGTCGATCATCGTCAACATCATCGGCAGTTCGTTCGCCCGGCCCGGTGGTGCCAATTTCATCGGCAATTTCACCACCCAGAGCTGGTTCCAGAAGACGCTCTGGAACTTCTCCGGCGCCACCACGGTGGACTACGGCGCCGGCTGGAAGGGCTCGATCCTCGCTCCCTCGGCGAGCGTCACCTCCACCGGCGACCTCGACGGATCGCTCGCCGCGCTCAACGCGACGCTGCAGGGCGAGGTGCATCTGCCCATGTGGACCGGAACCGGCACCGCCGTGCCCGAGCCGTCGACCTACGCCGCCGGCGCCGCGATGGCGATGCTCGTCGGCGCCACGTGGCTCCGCTCCCGCCGGGCCGCGAAGACCTGAGCATCGCGGTCCGACCCGCATCGGTCCGCGGGCTTTTTGTTTGTTGGCCGTCCGGCGACGCGTTCTCCTGACGCCGTGCCCCGACGCGTCCTGCTTATCCGGAATCCCCGCTCCGCCGCGGCGCGCGACCAGAAGGCGCGGCTGGAAGCGCTGGTCGGCCGCCTGGCCTCCGACGGGTCCAAGATCATCGACCACCACACGACCGAGCGCGGCCACGCGACCCGGCTCGCCGCAGCGCACGGAGGCGGATGCGACCTCGTCCTCGCCGCGGGTGGCGACGGCACCGTCCACGAGGTCGCGTCGGGCCTGCTCGATGCGGGCCACGAGCGGCCGCTGGCGGTCGCTCCGTTCGGCACGGGCAACGACCTCGCCCGGTTGCTCGGGACGCACGATGACGACCGTTTGCTCGCGGCGATGGCGACCGGGGCGCCGGTGGCGATGGACACCATCACCGTGCGGTGCCGCGATGCCGAAGGACGCGAGGTCGTCCGGCACGCGTTGTTGTTCGCCGCGGTCGGGTTCGCCAGCGAACTGCTGCGGCAGACAACGCCCCGCGTCGTCCGGTGGTGCGGTCCGTCGCTCTGCTACTCGATCGGGTTCTTCCGGGCGCTCTTCAGCTACCGGCCACCGATGGTCACCGCCCGCAGCGGCGACCTCGTCGAGCGCGGTCCGCTCTTCCACGTCTGCGCCGCCAACGCGCCGCACGCCGGCGGCGGCCTGATGAAGCTCGCGCCCGGGGCCCGGCTCGGCGACGGGCGTTTGGACCTCTGCCTGATCCGGCAGTCGGGTCCCCTCGAAGCGGCGTGGCAGTTCCCGCGGCTCCTGCGCGGGACGCACATCCATCATCCGAAGGTGCGCTGCTTCCAAGGCACGGAGCTCGCGGTCGACACCGATCCGCCGGCACCGGTGGCGGTGGATGGCGAGCTGGTTGGTCTCACGCCGGCGACCTTCACGGTGAGGCCGGGCTCTCTCCGCGTCTTCGCGGGGCGGTCGTTGGGTTAGACCGCGTCCGCCGGACCTACTTCTTCCCGCGCAGCATCGGCCGCAGGTAACGGCCGGTGTGCGAATCCTTCACCTGCGCGACCTGCTCTGGCGTGCCTTCGGCGACGATCCGCCCGCCGCCGGCCCCGCCTTCGGGCCCGAGGTCGATGACCCAGTCCGCCTCGGCGATGAGGTCGAGGTTGTGCTCGATCACGACCACGGTATGGCCGGCGTCGACGAGACGTTGGACGACCTCGACCAGACGCCGCACGTCCTGCATATGCAGGCCGATGGTCGGTTCCTCGAGGATGAAGAGGTCGCGCTTCGGCAGCGCGCGTCCCGGGGCCTTCGGCATGTCCATGCCCGCCTTCTCCGCGGCGGCGGCCTTCAGTCCGCCGAGCAGATGCGCGACGAGCTTGATGCGCTGGGCCTCGCCGCCGCTGAGCGTCGGGCTCGTCTGGCCGAGCCACAGGTAATCGAGCCCCGTGTCGTGCAGCGCCTCGAGCGGACGCACCAGTTTCCGGTGCGCGCCGAAGAAGGAGATGGCCTCAGCAACGCTCAGGTCGAGCACGTCCGCGATGGATCTGCCGTTCCACTTCACGTCGAGCGTCTCGGGGTTGAAGCGCCGGCCGCCGCAGGTCTCGCACCTCACGTGCGCCGTCGGCAGGAAGTTCATCTCCACCTTGGTGTGGCCCGCGCCCTCGCATCCGGGACATCGGCCCTGCT
>CANGMH010000211.1 GCA_947454005.1 Verrucomicrobiota bacterium | reverse complement strand
GAGGGCCTGCGCATCGTGATGCTCACCGGCGACCGCGCCGGGGCGGCGACGAAGATCGCGGAGGAGGCCGGCGTCGGCGAGGTGCGCAGCCAGTTGAAGCCCGAGCACAAGGTCGCCGCGGTGCAGGAGCTGAAGGCCGGTGGCACCGTGCGCGTCGCCATGGTCGGCGACGGCGTGAACGACGCCCCCGTGCTCGCCGCCGCCGATGTCGGCGTGGCGATGGGCGCGCGCGGATCCGACGCCGCGCTGGAGCAGGCCGACGTCGTGCTGATGAACGACCGGCTGGAGAACTTCGTCTTCGCCCGAGACCTCAGCCTGCGCGCCCGGAGCGTCATCCGCCAGAATCTCGTCCTCTCGCTCGGCACCATGCTGGTGATGGCCGGGCTGTCGGTGGTGTCGTCCAAGGTCCCTCTGTCCCTCGGCGTCGCCGCGCACGAGGGCAGCACCGTCATCGTCGTGCTGAACAGCCTGCGCCTGCTCTTCCCGCCGAAGGCCCGGTGAATCCCGCCCGGGAGGGCCGCGGCTCCACCCGCGCCCAATATTTTTCTCCGCCGAACGCGTGAGAGGTTCCAAGGCGTGATGCGCGCCCAAGGCTCCATCCGAGCGGGTTCGTCGCGAATTGATCAGAGCGCGGCGGTCCTCTGGCGCCTTGGTCGAGGCGCACGGCGGGCCACCTTGGATCGCCGTTGCCAACATCTCCTCAGCCCGGAACTGGTTGCGGCGAGAGCGTGGTGCTTGTCGCCTGCCGGAGGGCTGCCTACGTTCCGCCCATGAGCGCGGTCGAGTTGCTGAAGCAAGTGAAGTCCCTGCCGGCGCCGGAGCGGGAGAAGTTCCTGTGGGCCATGCTGACATTGGAGGAAGAACCGGCGGCACGCGCGGCAGCAAAGGCCAAACAAGTGAAGTGGCCGGACGTGGAAGCGCGGGCCAAGCGCATCTTCGGCGGGCGCGTGCTGCCGAATCTGGTCCTGCTGGAGCGCGAGGAGAAGGCGTTCTGAACCGGATGAGCCGTTACGCGGACAGCAGCTTCTTCGTCTCCTGCTACGTCACGGACGCGAACACGCCGCACGCCAAGGCTTGGCTGCTCCGAACCGGGGGGCCGCTGGTCTTCACCACATTGCACGCTTTGGAGGTCAGGAACGCGTTCAAGCTGGGCGTGTTCCGGGGCCTGATCACTGCCGCTGATGCCGCCGCAGCGTGGGCCGACGTGGAGACGGATCTGCGTCGCGGGCGCCTGGTGAAACAGGCGGTGAACTGGCCGGTGGCGCTTCGCGTCGCCGCACGCTTCAGCGACCGCCATTCCGCGACCACTGGAACGCGCAGCCTCGATATCCTGCACGTGGCCGCGGCGAAGTCGTTGCGTGCCGCGGAGTTCGTTTCCTTCGACGGTCGCCAGCGGACCCTCGCCACGATCGTCGGTCTGAGAGTCGCGCCGTAGTCCCATATCCCTTCACCGCCGGGCGCATCGGCGGTTCCGAGGCGTGACTCGCGCCGAGGGGCTCATCCGTGCGCGTCCTTCGCGAATGGATCAGGGCGCGGGTGGAACCGCGGCCCTCCCAAGGCGAGGACAAGTTCCGGCTCTCACCGGACAAGGTCGGTTTGGCGGAGGCGGGGTGGATTCTGTCCACTTCACCCGTGAACATTGCCGAACCTGTTGCCCCCGCGTCGGACGTTGCCGCGGATGGATCTTTCGAAGCCGCGGTGACGCTGCCGGCCAGCCGGCCGGCCGATACCGCGGTGTCGAGAGCCGAGGAGCATGACCACGACGAATCCGGCTGCGTCTGCCGCAACTGCTCCGGCAAGGGCGCCTGCGGACGGAATCGTTGAGCCGGGCCTCAGTGGCAGTGGGCGCAGGTGCCGGCGGCGAGGTCGGGGCTGAGGTAGGGGATGCCCAGCGCGAGACCGCGCAGGACGAGCAGCGCGCCCACCACCGCGAGCGAGAGGGGCGCGAGCTGCTGTAGCTTGAAGCGCAGCGCGATGGGTAGCGCTTTGCCGGAGAGCCCGATGCCCAGCATCAGCGGCACGGTGCCGAGACCGAACAACGCCATGTAGGCCGCGCCCGACCCGAGGCTGCCGGTCGCGGCGGCCCCGGCACAGGCGGCATAGACGAGACCGCAGGGCAGCAATCCGTTGAGCAGGCCCATCAGGCCGAGCGAGCCCAGCGTGCGCCGTCGCAGCAGCGCGCCGAAGCCGGACTTGAGCCATACCACCGCCTTCACCATCGGTGTGCCGAGACCGTTCCGGGTCGAGAGCAGCAATCCGGCGAGGATGACGATGCCCGCGCCGAGGGAAAGCCAGCGTTGTACGCCGATGAGCGCGAGCGATCTCCCCAAGAGCCCGAAGACCAGGCCGAGCAGCGAGTAGGTCGTGATGCGGCCGAGGTTGTAGGCGAGGCGGCCGGTGACGTAGCCGACCGTGCCGGTACCCGTCGCGGGCACCGCGAGCGCGAGCGGTCCGCACATGCCGGCGCAATGCAGGCTACCGGCGAGGCCGAGGAGGAAGGCGGTCCAGAGCATGGGGCAGGGGGACGCCTACGGGATGATGAGGGTCTCATCGCGGAAGAACTCCTCGGTGCCGACGGTCCACGACACGCGGGCCTTCCAGAGTCCGGACCGGAGTCCGGGGACGGCGAGCTGCTGCGTGCCGGTCGCATCGACCGCGAGCTTCATCTCCTGGTCGAGTCTGGCATCGCTCGGGCGATAGAGCCGGACGGCGCCGGCGGGATGCTTCGCGGCGTGGGCGGCCGGGAGCGTCACGGTGATGCGGCCGGCGTCGTGGACGATCGCGACCTGGCCGCCGAACGCCTGGGCCCGTTTGGTGGAATCGATGCGCTGTTGGAAGCGCATCTCCTGGTCGTAGTAATCCTTGCCGACGAGCTCCATGTCCTGGCTCAGGGACCAGGTGACGAAGCTGGCGATCACCGTGATGAGCGCGGTGAAGAACGCGATGAGCGCGTAGGGCCAAGGGTTGAAGGCGGGTCGGGGCAGAGCGGCGGCGGCATTCATGAGAGTCGGGGGTGGATTGCTTCCAAGATGGGTAGGGCCGCGCTGCTGCGCGGCCGTGATGTTGCTGACAACCGGCGAAGCGCTGCGGGCAACCCGGCGGGCCAGGACCTAGCTTCGTTGGTTCCGGTCGAAGTTCCGCTGGTGCGGCAGCTCAGTCTTACGTTGGGCGCGGCGTCCATGCGCTATCTTCGCGGACCGATGAAGGCGGTCTTCACGGTCTCGATGCGTTTGCCGTCGGCATAGACGCCGATGGCGAGCTGGGTGGTGGAGGCGGTGAGATGCTTCGGGTCGAGCTCCACGAGCACGGAGGTCTCGCCGAGCTTGTCCCCGGGCACGATGAAGTCCTTCGCGCCGAGCACGACGACCTTGCCCTCGTCGCGGTCGAGGTGGAACTGCACCGAGAGGTCGCGGTGGGTCTTGTTGATGACCTTCACCGTGTAGAGGTTGCTGATGCGGCCTTCGCCGGCCTGCTGGAACAGCGCGCCGGGCGCGCGCAGGAAGATCGCCTGCACGTCGGCGCGGGTGAGCACCAAGAAGACGAAGAGCGAGACCAGGCCGGTGAGGATGCCGGCGTACAGCTTCATCCGGTTCGTGAAGCGGAGGGGCTGGCCGTGTTGGATGCCGTTGAGCGACGCGTATCGGATGAGGCCGCTCGGCCGGCCGACCTTCTCCATCACGGCGTCGCAGGCGTCGATGCAGGCGGTGCAGTTCACGCACTCCATCTGGATGCCGTCGCGGATGTCGATGCCGGTGGGGCAGACGGCGACGCACTGGTGGCAGTCCACGCAGTCGCCCTTGGCCTCGGCGCGCCGCAGTTCCAGGCGCTGGTCGCGTTTCCACGGGGCGCGCTTCTCGCCGCGTTTGCGGTCGTAGGCCACCACCATGGTGTTCTCGTCGAGCAGCGCGGACTGGAAGCGGCCGTAGGGGCAGATGAAGGTGCAGGCCTGCTCGCGGAAGCGCGCGAATATGGCGTAGAACACCAAGGTGAAGAGCACCATGGATCCGAGCCCGGCGAGATGGTTCCTCGGGTCGTCGCGGATGATGTGGATGAGCTGGTCGCTGCCGATGATGTAGCTGAGCAGCGTGTTGCCGATGACGAACGACAGGCCGAAGAACACGGCGTGCTTGGTCAGCTTCTTCGCGGCCTTCGCGGCGGTCCACGGCGCGGCGTCGAGGGCGCGCTGCTGGTGGGCGTCGCCCTCGATGAGGTATTCGAGCTTCCGGAAGACCATCTCCATCATGATGGTCTGCGGGCAGGTCCAGCCGCACCACAGACGGCCGAACGCCGTCGTGAAGATCATGATGCCGGCGAAGAACGTCAGCATCGCGACCGCGAAGATGATGCCGTCCTCCGGCCAGAAGATATGACCGAGGATGGCGAACCGCCGCTCCACGATGTTGAACATCAGGAGCGGGTTGCCGTTGATCCGGACGAACGGGCCGGCGAACATCGCCCCGATGAGCGCCCAGCTCATCCAGGTCCGCCAGCGGTACCATTTTCCGGCCGGTTGCTTGGCGTAGACCCAACGGCGGCGGCCGTCCTTGTGGGCGGTCGCGAGGTGCTCGCGGAAATCCTGCCAGTTCACCTCGCGGGCCGCGGTCTGCGGGCCGGTCGGGCCGGGTTGCTCGACGGGTCCGTTCACTCGAACACCTCGGTCGAGACGGGCGCCTGGTCCTCGCGGATCTTGGGGTTGGGCGGATGGGTGCCGCGCAGCGTGAAGATGTAGCTGGCCACGGCGTGGATGTCGGACGGCGTCAGCACGCCCTTCCAGGTGAGCATGCCCTTCTCGGGCACGCCGGTGATGATGGTCTTCAGGTTGTCGCTGAACTTGTCGCCGTGGATCCAGTAGTCGTCGCAGAGGTTCGGGCCGACCAGGCCGCCGCCGTCGTTGCGGTGGCAGGGCGCGCAGTAGGTCGTGAACAACTGGCCGCCTTTCGCGAGCACGACCAGGTCCCTCGACGGCTCCAGCGAGCTGAGCGTCGACTCGAACTTCTGCTGCGCGGCGTCCTTGATGGCGTCGCCGAGGGTCATCTCCTTGGTGTAGGCGGCGATCTGGAGGTCGCCTTTGCCGAGCACGTGGTAGTAGCCCATGTAGAGCACGGCGAAGAGCGTGCAGAGGTAGAACAGCCACACCCACCAGCGGGGCAGGTTGTTGTCGAGCTCCTGGATGCCGTCGTATTCGTGGTCGAGCAGCAGCGGGTCCTGGTCCTTCTTCCGGTCCTTGGGGTCATTCATGGCGGGGTTCTCCTTCGGTGGAGGTGAGGGCGCGGTCGTCGGCGAGGGGCAGGGCGCCCATCGCGTCCATCAGGGACTTCCGCTGGGCGAAGGTCCAGATGAGCGCGCCGGTGAAGACGGCGAAGAAGAGGCAGACCGAGATGACGCCGTAGAGTCCGACGCCGCCGAGGTCGCTGAGAACGTTCTTGATCATGATCGGTCAGCGGCTGGGGTTGAGGTTGGAGACGATCGCGGGAGCGGCGGCCGGCTGGACCTCCGCGGTCTTGGGCGCCGTCTTGATGTCGGTGCCGAGGCGTTGCAGGTAGGCGATGAGGCCGATGATCTCGGAATCCGGGGGCGCGTTGCTGATGGAGCCGATGCGGAGGTTGGCGACGATCTTCTTCGCCTGGGCGGCGAGGTCCTTCTGGGCCGGACCGTTCTCGAAGCCGGCGGGATAGGGCACGCCGATCTTGCGCAGCGCGGAGAGGCGGGACGGGAGCGCGTTGGTCGCCAAGGTCTGGGTCAGCAGCCACGGATACGGCGGCATGATGGACCCCGGCGAGGTGGAGCGCGGGTTCTCCATGTGGTTGTAGTGCCACGCGTCGGGATACTTGCCGCCCTCGCGGTGGAGGTCCGGTCCCGTGCGCTTGGAGCCCCAGAGGAACGGGTGGTCGAACACGAACTCGCCCGCCTTGGAGTACTCGCCGTAGCGCTCGGTCTCGCTGCGGAACGGCCGGATCATCTGCGAGTGGCAGCCCACGCAGCCCTCGCGGATGTAGATGTCGCGGCCGAGCACCTCGAGCGGCGTGTAGGGCTTGACGCTGGAGAGGGTCGGGACGTTGTGCTTGATGAGGAACATCGGGATGATCTCGACCAGGCCGCCGATGGCGACGGCGACGGTCGCGAGCACGGTGAGGAGCACGGGCTTCGATTCGAGCCAGCGGTGGCCCTTCTCCGCCGGGGCCTGCGGGTCGTCGGCGAGCGAGGCGGCCTGGGCCTCGGTGTCCGGCTCGAACACGCCGCTCTTCGCCGTCTTGTAGAGGTTGTAGGCGCCGATGGCCGTTCCGAGGATGTAGAGCGAGCCGCCGATGGCGCGCAGGCGGTACATCGGGACGATCTGCAGCACCGTTTCGAGGAAGTTCGGGTACTGGAGGAAGCCGTCCTTGGTGAACTGCTTCCACATCAGGCCCTGAGTGACGCCGGCCCAATACATCGGGATGGCGTAGAACATGATCCCCAGCAAACCGAGCCAGAAGTGCCAGTTGGCGAGCTTCACGGAATAGAGCGACGTGCGGTAGAGGCGCGGGAAGAGGTAGTACAGCATCGAGAAGGTCAGGAAGCCGTTCCAGCCGAGCGCGCCGGTGTGGACGTGGGCGATGGTCCAGTCGGTGTAGTGCGAGAGGGAGTTCACCGACTTGATGGACAGCATCGGGCCCTCGAGCGTCGCCATGCCGTAGGCGGTGACGGCGACGACCATGAACTTGAGCATCGGGTCCTGGCGGACCTTGTCCCAGGCGCCGCGGAGAGTGAGCAGGCCGTTCAGCATGCCGCCCCAGGACGGCGCGACGAGCATCACGCTGAACACCATGCCGAGCGACTGCGCCCAGTCGGGCAGCGCGGTGTAGAGCAGATGGTGCGGCCCGGCCCAGATATAGAGGAAGATGAGCGCCCAGAAATGGATGATCGAGAGCCGGTAGCTGAACACCGGGCGGTTGGCGGCCTTGGGCAGGAAGTAGTACATCAGGCCCAGGTAGGGCGTGGTGAGGAAGAACGCGACGGCGTTGTGCCCGTACCACCACTGCACCAGCGCGTCCTGCACGCCGGCGTAGACCGAGTAGCTCTTGAACGGCCCGGCCGGCATCTCCATCGAGTTGACGATGTGGAGCACCGCGACCGTGAGCGCCGTGGCGATGTAGAACCAGATGGCGACGTAGAGGTGCTTCTCGCGGCGGCGGATGATGGTGCCGAGCAGGTTCACCGTGAACGCCACCCAGATGAGGGCGATGGCGATGTCGATGGGCCACTCCAGCTCCGCGTACTCCTTGCTGGTGGTCAGGCCGAGCGGGAGCGTGACCGCGGCGGCGACGATGATGGCGTTCCAGCCCCAGAAGTTGATCCAGCTCAGCGCGTCGCTGAACATGCGCGCCTTGCAGAGCCGCTGGAGCGAATAGTAGACGCCCATGAACATGCCGTTGCCGACGAAGGCGAAGATCACCGCGTTCGTGTGCAGCGGCCGCAGCCGGCCGAAGCTGACGAACTGCAGGCTGAGGTTGGCTTCGGGCCAGAACAGCTGGATGGCCGCCAGCAGGCCGGCGCTCATGCCGACCAGGCCCCATATGACCGTGGCGATGGCGAACGCGCGCACGATCCGGTTGTCGTATCTGAATGTCTCGATCTTCATCTTCAGTTCTCTTGGTTGGTCTCGGGTAAAGGAATCTTGCCGACCGGGCCCAGGTCGTCCTCGGCGAGCATCCGCAGCGGGGGCGTGCCGGTGTCCTCGAACTGGCCGGCGCGGACCGCCCAGATGAAGCCGCCCAGGAACGCCGTCGCGACGGCGGGGCTGGCGAG
>CANGMH010000210.1 GCA_947454005.1 Verrucomicrobiota bacterium | reverse complement strand
CGAAGGCGTTTCGCTCACGCTCAAGCGCTTCCAGGACGAGGTCAACGAGGTGCGCTCCGGCATGGAATGCGGCATCCGCCTCGACGGGTTCGACGATTTCCAGGAAGGCGACGTCGTCGAGTGCTACACCACCGAGAAGGTCGCCCAGAAGCTCTGACCGCGAAGGTCGCGACCACGATCGAGATGGAACCCAACCGCCGACTGTTCCGTGTCAAGGAGCTGCTCAAGCACGAGATCGCCGAGTGCCTCCGGCGCGAGTTCGCCATCGATTCCGTGGGGCTGCTCACGGTGAACGACGTCGGCGTCGCGGGCGACCTGCGCTCGGCGACGGTGTTCGTCGGCTTCGTCGGCAACGCCAAGCAGCGCGAGCGCGCGGCGGCGGAGCTGTCCAAGCACGCCAAGCGCATCCAGACCGTGATCGGTTCCGGCATCCGGCTGCGTTACACGCCGGAGCTCCGCTTCCAGATCAACGATTCCATCGAGCAGGGCAACCGCGTCATCGCGCTGCTCGACGAGATCGAACGTTCGACCGCATCGCCTTCCCCCTCCGCTTCCTGAGTCCGCCGGCCGCGCCCGTGCCGGCCGACCCCATGAAACCAGTCCCCAAGACCGTCGAACGCATCCTGGACACGCTCAAGGACGCGCAACGCATCTGCATCGTCGGCCACATCCGCCCGGATGGCGATTGCATCGGGTCCCAGCTCGGCCTCGCGCTCGCGCTGGAGAACGCCGGCAAGGACGTCACCGTCTGGAACCAGGACGTGGTGCCCGACAAGCTGCGGTTCCTCGACCCCGAGAAGCGGGTGAAGAAGCCGCAGGCCGGGCAGACCTTCGACGTCGTCGTCGCCACCGATTGCGCGAGCTTCGAGCGCCTCGGCCGTGTCGGCGAGCACATCGGGCAGCGCGGCACGTTCATCAACATCGACCACCACGCGTCGAACACGAAGTACGCCGACATCAATTGGGTCTCACCCCGCGAACCGTCGAGCGGCGAGCTGGTCTACGACCTCTGCGAATGGGCCGGCTGGAAGATCACCCAGCCGATCGCCGATTGCCTCTTCACCGCCGTCAGCACCGACACCGGCAGCTTCCAGTATCCGTCCACGACACCGGACACCTTGGAGACGGCCGCCCACCTGGTCGACCGCGGCGCGGACCTCGGCAAGATCTGCAAAGAGGTCTACCAGAGCTACCCGCTCACCCGGGTGAAGCTGTTGCGCCACGTCTACAACAAGTTCCGCCTCACCCACGGCGACAAGACCGCCTATTTCTGGCTGAAGCTCGCGGACTATGCCCGGACGGGTGCCGGCACGGAGGAGAGCGAGGGATTGATCGACCATATCCGCGCCATCGAGGGCGTGGTGGTGGCGGTCGTCTTCGAGGAGACGGGCGCGAACCATTCGCGGATCAGCCTCCGTTCGAAGGACGAGCGCGTGAACGTGAACGAGGTCGCCGCGCTGTTCGGCGGCGGCGGCCACAAAGCGGCGGCCGGAGCGCGTGTCGAAGGCAGCCATCTGTCCGTCCAACGCCGCGTCCTCGGCGCCGTCAAACGCGCCCTCGCCGCGCAACCTTCCGCACGATGACCCCGTTCTCAGCCCTCGACGGCGCGCTGCTGGTGGACAAGCCGGCGGAGTGGACCTCCCACGACGTGGTCGCGAAGCTCCGCAACCATTTCCGCATCACCAAGGTCGGCCATTGCGGCACGCTCGATCCGATGGCCACCGGCCTGCTGATCCTCGTGCTCGGCCAGGCGACCAAGCTCTCCGAGAAGCTCATGTCGTCGGACAAGGTGTACGAAGGCGTGATGCGTCTGGGCGAATCGACCGATTCCCACGACGCGGACGGCGAGGTCACCGGGTCGATGCCGGTGCCGCTGTTGTCGCTGGCGGACCTCGACGAGGCGGCCAAGACGTTCCTCGGGGACCAGCACCAGGTCCCGCCGATGGTGAGCGCCGTGAAGATCGGCGGCGTCGCGTTGCACAAGCTCGCGCGCAAGGGCATCGAGGTGGAGCGGCAGCCGAGGTTGATCCATCTCTACAGCTACCGGTTCACCGACTACGAGGAGCCGTTCGCCTACTTCACGGTCGCCTGCACCAAGGGCACCTACGTCCGCGTGCTCGCCCACGACATGGGCCAGAAGCTCGGCTGCGGCGCGCACCTCACCCGGCTGCGCCGGACCGCCAGCGGCAAGTTCGACGTCGCCGAGGCGCACGTGCTGGAGGACATCCTCAAATGGACACCGGCCGAGCTCTCCCGGCACGTCATCCCTTTCCTGAAGCTGAAGCAATACGAGTGAACCGCGGTCCGTGGGGTCACGGGACACGCAGCACGTCCTCCGATGGTCATCGCCCGACATCCGCGTGAGCTCCCGCGCCATCCGCGCGGGCTCTGTCTCGCGATGGGCATGTTCGACGGGGTGCACCTCGGCCACCAGCATGTCGTCCGGTCCGCTCTCCTCGAAGCGGCGACCCAAGGGGCCCGCGCCGTCGTGGTCACCTTCGATCCGCATCCGCTCGCGGTGGTCGATCCGGAGCGCGCGCCGCTCCTTCTCCAGACCTTGCCGCAGCGCTTGCGCGCGATCGGGGCGCTCGGAGCGGACGCGGTGCTCGTCAACCCCTTCACCAAGGAGTTCGCTTCGGTGTCCGGCGAAGGATTCATCCGCGGTCTCGCCGCCGACGCCGGACCGCTCCGCAGCATCAGCGTGGGGCAGGGGTTCCATTTCGGGAACCGTCGCAGCGGCAACGTGCCGTTGCTCCGGGTGCTCGGGGCGGAACTCGGTTTCGTCACCCACGAATGCAGCCCGGTCTCCATCGGTGACGAACGGGTGAGCAGCAGCCTGGTGCGCCGTTGTCTGCGTGCCGGTCGGTTCGAACAGGTCGCGGAGCTCCTCGGGCGTCCGTGTTCGCTCGCCGGCACCGTGGTCGCCGGCGACCGCCTCGGCCGGCGTTTGGGTTTCCCGACGGCCAACCTCGATGTCCGCGGCCTGGAACTTCCGCCGCACGGCGTCTACGCGGCGCGTGTCCTCGTCCGGCGGGAGACCGTCCCCGCTGTGCTGAACCTCGGCATCCGTCCGACCCTCGGGAACGCCGGAGGCGAGCTGCGTTTCGAGGTCCACCTCCTGGATTTCCAGCGCGATCTCTACGGCGAAGAGCTCGAGGTCGGGTTCGTGGCGAAGCTGCGCGACGAGCGGAAGTTCCCGGACGTCGACGCGCTGAAGGCCCAGATCGGGCTCGATGTCGCCGCAGCCCGCGCGGTCCTGACCGCCTGAGCCGACGGCTCCATGCCCCTTCGGGAACGAGCGCGCGCCGCATCGGACGGACTCCGCGGTTGACGCCCGGGCCGCACTCCGCGCAGTTTCCCGCCCGATGTCTTCGGATTGCATCAATGCCCGCACCGCCTCCGCGCTCGAACGCGCGGTCGTGGCCGCTTGGCCGTCGATGCATGCCGTATGGGCAAAGCGTGGCTTTGCCGACGGCGGCTCCCGAGGATGACCTGACACCAGACAACACCTCGTCCTTGGACCCGCCGCGGATCGCACCGGCGGGTTTTGTTTTTCCCGGCGGTCTCCACGGCGGTCCTTCCCGGACGATACCCGAGAAAGGCCCTGCCCCCCATGATACCTGATGCCGACAACGAAGGACCCCGAGCGAAGACCCTGATGCTCGGTGCGTTCGCGATCGTCTATGTCGTCTGGGGTTCCACCTACCTCGCCATCCGCGTGGCCGTCGAGACGATGCCTCCGTTCCTCATGGCCGGGATCCGGTTCCTGGTCGCGGGAGGGGTCCTCTTCGCCTGGCTGCTGCTCCGGGGGACGCCGATGCCTCCGAGGTTGCATTGGCGGAACTCGGCGATCGTCGGTGTGCTGCTCCTGCTCGGCGGGAACGGACTGGTCGTCTGGGCCGAACAGAGCGTGCCGTCGGGCCTCGCCGCGTTGCTCATCTGCCTCTCGCCGGTGTGGTTCGCGTTGTTCGATTGGGCCCGTCCGGGCGGCACGCGTCCGGCCGCGATGACGTGGCTCGGCATCGCGGTCGGCTTCTCCGGGGTGGTGCTCCTCGTCACCGGGCGGCACGGAGGCCTGGCCGGAGGCGATGTCGGCATCGGAGGGCTCGCGGCGTTGATGGTCGCCTGCGCTTCGTGGGCCGCGGGGTCGGTCTTCAACCGGTACAACGCGAAGCCCGATTCGCCTCTGCTCGGCGCCGCCATGCAGATGCTCTGCGGCGGCGCGGCGTTGGTCGCGGTCGCCGCCCTCCATGGCGAGATGACGCCGGCGGCCTGGGCCGGGATCTCGGGCCGGTCGGTGGCGGCGTTCTGCTACCTCATCGTGTTCGGGTCCTGGCTCGGCTTCAGCGCCTACGTGTATCTCCTCAAGGTCAGCACGCCGGCGAAGGTGTCCACCTACGCCTACGTGAACCCGGTGATCGCGGTCGGCCTCGGCGCGCTGGTGCTCGATGAACCCGTCACCGCCCGCGTGCTCTGGGCCTCGCTCGTCATCGTCGCCGGCGTCGTGCTCATCACGTTGCCCAAGCGCGCCCCAGCGAAGGCTTGAACGCCGCCCGCGGGCGGCGCATAGCTGCGTCCCGCCTCCATGAACTTCTCCAAGAGACTCCGGGCCGAAGGGAAGGGGTTCCGGCTCGCCGACCGCGACCCCAAGTTCCACTGCGACCTCAGCCGCGAGAGCGCCGAGACGCTGCAGGCGGCGCAGCTCGTCGAGCTGCAGTCGTACCAGGACCGTCTCTACGCGGACGACACCCACTCCGTCCTGCTCGTCCTCCAGGGCATGGATGCCGCGGGCAAGGACGGCATCATCAAGCACGTGATGAGCGGTGTGAACCCGGCCGGCTGCGAGGTCCATTCCTTCAAGGCGCCGAGCGCGGCGGAACTCGACCACGATTACCTCTGGCGTTGCCACCAGAAGGTCCCGGAACGCGGCCGCATCGGCATCTTCAACCGCTCGTACTACGAGGAGGTCCTGGTCGTCCGCGTCCATCCGGAGATCCTGGACCGCCAGCGCCTGCCGGCGGGCAGCACGAAGCAACCGAAGATCTGGGAGCGGCGCTACCGCGAGATCCGGGACTTCGAGCGGCAACTGCACGACAACGGGACCCGCGTGGTGAAATGCCTCCTGCACATGTCGCCTGAGGAGCAGTACGACCGCTTCCTCCAGCGCATCGACGACCCGGCCAAGAACTGGAAGTTCGAGGCCGGCGACGTCGAGGAGCGCGGGCACTGGCACGAGTACCAGGAGGCCTTCGAGGAGATGGTCCGCGCCACCAGCACGGACGACGCGCCGTGGCATGTCATCCCGGCCGACCGCAAATGGTTCGCCCGTGTCGCCGTCAGCGCCATCCTTCTGGACGCCCTCAAGGACATCGGCCCGGGATATCCCGAGGTGTCCGACGAACGCCGCAAGGAGCTGAAGAAGATCCGCGAGCGGCTCGTCGCCGGCGGCAAGCGGCCGAAGGCACTGAAACCTTGACGCCTTGAAGCGGTCGACAGGCCGGCCGCCTCACTCCACGAACTCGAGCGGCGGGGCCTTGGGCACGATGCCCATCGCCTGGCCGCGCGCGAGGAAGCGGCGGATGCTCTCCCGTCCGCGTTCGCCGTAGTCGAGCGTCCAGTGGTTGACATACATGCCCACGAACTTGTCCGCCAAGTCGTGTCCCATGTCGCGGGCCCATTGGAGCGCGTGCGCCACCGCCTCCGGACGGTGTTCGAGGCTGTACCGGATGCTGGCGGTGAGCACGTCGCTGACCTGCTTGCGGAGCGCGGGCGCGTGGCGTTTGTGGATCACGTTGCCGCCGAGCGGCAGCGGCAATCCGCCGTTCTCGCGGCCCCACCAGACGCCGAGGTCCTCGCACACCACGAGCCCTTCGTTGGCGTAGGTGAGTTGGCCTTCGTGGATGATCAGGCCGACGTCCGCCTTCCCCGATTTCACCGCGGCGAAGATCTGGTCGAACGGCACGACCACGAAGTCGAGTTCGTCCGCCCGTTTGCCCGACCACAGCTGCAGCGCGAGGAACGCGCTGGTCATCTTGCCGGGCACGGCGATCCGTTTTCTCGCGACCTCGTCGCGGTCGAACTTCTGCTTCGACACCAGCATCGGACCGTAGCCGTCGCCCATGCTCGCGCCGCTCGGCAGCAGCGCGTAGGTGTCGCTGACGTGCGCGTAGGCGTGGATGCTGATCGCGGAGATGTCGAGCTCGCCGCGCGTCGCGCGCTCGTTGAGCGTCTGGATGTCCTGGAGGATGTGCTCGAACCGCAATCCCGGCGAAGGGACGAGGTCCTTGGCGAGCCCGTAGAACATGAAGGCGTCGTCCGGATCGGGTGAATGTCCAAGCGTCAGCGTCAAAGGTTGCGACATGCGGACAGGGTAAGGTCCGCTGCGCGAAGCACCAGCCGGCAAAGCGGTCGGTCCCCGTCGCGCCACATCGTTGTCGCCGCCGATCGTCGAGGTTGCCTAACGTCCGCCCTGTGCCGCTGCTCGAAGTCCAGAACCTGAGCGTCCGCTTCGCGCTGAAGCAGGGGTTCTTCGCGCGCCCGGGCCGGTCGGTGAAGGCGGTCCAGGAGGTCGACCTCACCGTCGATGCGGGCGAGGCCGTCGGGCTGGTCGGCGAGAGCGGGTGCGGCAAGACGACGCTCGGCCGCGCCGTGCTGCGCTTGGTGGAGCCCACGGAAGGGACGGTCCGCTTCGACGGCGAGGACATCACGGCGCTTCCACCGAAGGCGCTCCGCGCGCGGCGGCGGATGTTCCAGATGGTCTTCCAGGATCCGTTCAGCTCGCTGGATCCGCGGTCCACCGTCGGCGAGAGCATCGGCGAAGCGTTGGACATCCATCGGCTGGTGGCGGACCGCGCGTCGAGGACCGCGCGGATCGGGGAACTGCTGCGGAGCGTCGGGCTCGCACCGGAGCACTCGGACCGGTATCCGCACGAGTTCAGCGGTGGACAACGCCAGCGGATCGGCATCGCCCGGGCTCTCGCGGTCGAGCCGCGGCTCATCGTGTGCGACGAACCGGTCAGCGCCCTCGACGTGAGCGTGCAGGCGCAGGTCATCAACCTGCTGCAGGACCTCCAACGTGACCGCGGGCTGGCCTATCTGTTCATCTCCCACGACCTCGCCGTGGTGGAGCATCTCTGCCAACGGGTGCTCGTGATGTACCTCGGACGCGTCGTCGAGGTCGGCGATGCGCGGGAGGTCTGCCGGGCTCCGCGGCATCCTTACACGAAGGCGCTGCTCTCGGCCGTGCCGGTCATGGATCCGGCGGCGAAGCGCGCGCGCATCGTGCTCGGCGGGGACGTCCCTTCACCGATCGATCCGCCGCCGGGATGCCCGTTCCATCCGCGTTGTCCGGTCGCCGTCGCGCGGTGCCGGACGGACCTGCCCGTGCTTCGCCGGGTCGGGCCGGGCCGGGACGTCGCTTGTCACCTCGCCGGTTGACCCGCGGCCCGGAGGGCGGTGCGTCAGCGGTTCGCGGCCTGCTTCGCCATCGCGGCCTTGGTCTTGGCCAGCAGGACGTCGATGTCGGGCTGCACATCGGCCCGGGTCTCGGTGTCCATGCGGTCGATGAAGAGGATACCGTTCAAGTGGTCGACCTCATGTTGGATCGCCCGGGCAAGCAATCCGCCGGCCTTGAACGAGAAGCTCTCGCCGCGCTCGTTCTGCGCCGTCACCTCGGCCTCGGACGTGCGTTCGATGTCGCCGAAGATCTCGGGGAAGCTGAGGCAACCCTCGGGCCCCGAGGCGCGCGCGCCGACGGGCCGCACGACCGGGTTGATCAGGACGAGCGGCATGAACGACTCGACATCGGCTTCCTGCCCCGCCAGCCAGAGTCGGCTGGGACGGTCCTTCACGCCGCGGAGGTCGAGG
>CANGMH010000209.1 GCA_947454005.1 Verrucomicrobiota bacterium | reverse complement strand
CACACGACAGCGTGAACCCTGAACCCCAACCCAATCTCTCATAGCAGCTGGTACAGAAACCAGGGGCTTGCCAGAGTCACGAGGTTGGACCCCCGAGGTTGTAGTTTTGCTGACGCGCTTGGAGGAGCTACGCGGCAATATGTTCCGGTGCTTCGACAGTTCAAGTCCTCATCCGGTCCGCACTCCATCGGGTCCATTCTCAAAGTCGAACGTAAAGGAATGGGCTAACGGGGCATGGCAGTTGTTGTGTTTTGATTATGGCGGGCATCCTGAGAACGATCCGAAGCTCAGGGCCATCGGGAAGTATCGCGCGGCCCACTACCTCCAACCGGAGCCAACGGGGCGATCAATCGCAAAAACGGAATCAAGCAACATCGCAAATGGCATCAAAGCCGAGTTGACGAAAACGATTGGGCGTCTCGCAAAGGGAAAAAAGACACGAAAAGTTCCGGGGAAGTAGTTCCCGGCACGGTCGCGCATCGTAGCGACCGTAATGACACATAACGCTACTTCTGATCCTACCGCATCTCCCGCGCTCCCCGCGCCAGACTTCACCAAACCACCCACACCGCCGGCTGAGATCATCACCGACAAACGCGGCTTCGCGGCCCGTTGGTCATTCAGCGTCCGGCATGTTGATAACCTGCTGGCCCAAGGGCTCCCGCATCTGGCCATCGGCAAGCGCCGCGTCCGAATCGTCGTCGCCGAAGCCGATTCTTGGATGCGCGATCGATTCCACACCCGCCGGCAACGAGGAGCCGCCACGGCCACGACCGAGGGAAAGGCCGAAGCGTGATCCTCTCACCCCCAACGGAAAGGCCG
Organism: Verrucomicrobiota bacterium; assembly: GCA_947454005.1. GTDB lineage: Bacteria > Verrucomicrobiota > Verrucomicrobiia > Limisphaerales > UBA9464 > CAIVQB01. The sequence continues at coordinate 7,067 of CANGMH010000209.1, read as the reverse complement.
GGGTCCGCTCTTCACAGCGAACCGCCGGCCCGGACTCAGAATCTACGCCCCGGACCTTGCCGCTTGCGGTCACCGTTTGCAACCGGGAACGCCGGCCACCGCGTCGCCGACATCTTGCCGGCCGTGCTCGCACGGATTGAATCCGCGCGCCGGAATGGAGGCCGCCGATGACGACCGCCGCCTATCCGCCGCCGTTGCCTTCCGTTCCTGAACAGGAGGCCCGCGCGCTCGGCAACATCCTGATCGCGATCGACACCAACCCAACCGACGCCCGCGAGTGGACCGCCCGCTTGCGCGCCGAGTTGTTCACGGAGCACAGCGACGCCTTCGTGGCCTTGCACCGCATCACGGCACCGGACGGGGCGTTCACGATCCCGGGCTTTGTCGTCGCGCTGGCGGAGGTTTCACAACTCGACCACGGCACCGCCGCGGCGCGCGTAAGCGTCTACACCGACACGGACAAGGCCGCTGGCATCGCCGGCGATTTCAACGAGGCGTTGCAACGCTTGGAAGAGTCGGCCGCACGACGGGAACTCATGCGCGACGCGTTCGATAGCATCGCACGAGCGCAGTCGGGCAACCTGGTCCCCTCCAAGTCGGCCGTGTGGGAATGGCCGGACCTCGACCCCGGCCCCTTCCCGATCGATAGCCTCCCGAGCGTGGCGGGCAGAGCCGCATCAACCATCAGCGAGACTCACGCCTTGCCCTTGGAACTCGCCGGCATGGTCACAGTCGCGACCCTCGGCGCTGCGTGCGGCAAAGGTTGGAGGCTGTCCGGGGCCGTCCTGGGGCGGAGCAACTTCGCCAACATTTTCGTGCTCGCCGGGGCCGAGCGTGGTGTCGGGAAGGGCAGCTGCGGGGCAATCGTGGATCCGTTGATGAAAGTATCGGCGCAACGGGAAGAACACTGGCAAGCCCACGTTCTGCCGGGATTGCGAACTGATGCCAGCATCGCGAAACGGAGCGCGGACGCAGCGGAGAAGGAAGCGAGCGGATCCACCGGCCAAGTCCGGGCCGATGCGAGGGCGAGGGCGGCAGGGTTTCAAGCGGAGCATGAAGCCGCCCTTCGTAAAATCGACGGCAGACCGGTCCTTTGGGCCGGTGATTGCACTAGTCAAAAATTGGGAGTCCTGTTGGGCGGCAATCGCGACGAAAGCCTGTTGATCTACTCTCCTGAGGCCGGGGCGGTAATCCGTAACTGGCTTGGCAGATACGACAGCGGGGGCAAGGCCGACGTCGACTTGCAGTTGAGCGGCTATTCCTGCGAACCGTGCAAGGTGGACCGCATCGGGCGGGCATCCATCTTGCTCCGCGCGCCCTGCCTCTCCGCGTTGCTGATGGTGCAGCCGATCCTGGTGCGCGAGCTGTTCAGCAACGACGAGGTTCGAGAGCGAGGGCTGCTGGCGAGGACCATGTGCTTCACCGCACGGGGTAACGTAATCGACGACGACGGCATCACCCGAGAGCCGGACCGGGGGGCGATGGACGAGTGGACCTCACTCATTGGCTGCCTGTTGAGGTTACGGCACGACCGCACGGAGCCGCTGGCGGTGCGCACTGACGCCGGGGCCGAGAAGGTCTTCCGGGAGTTCCACAACGAAATTCAAAGCCTCCGCCGAGGGGCGCTCGAATCGGTCTCCGGCGACCTGACGCGCTGGCGGGAGAACGCCTGCCGCGTCGCGCTTGCCATCCATGCCGCCGAGGATCCCGAGGGCGTGACGTTGACGACGGGGACAGCGGAGCGGGCGGTGCGGCTCGTCCGTTGGGCGGGGCGTTCCACCGTGCGCTTGCTGGCGTCCGGATTAGAGGCGAAGGCCAAGGCGCGGGCAGAAAAACTGCGCGGCTGGCTACAACGGAGCGACGGCAGGCTCACACTGGGCGCGCTGGCTAAGAAGCACGGCATGGAGGAAACCGAGGCCGTCAGTCTGTCGCATACCTTCCCGGCGATATTCGCCATCGAGGGACACAACAATCCCAATGGCGGACCGCGGACCAAGACGATCCGCCTCGTGACGTGAACGGCTCCCTAGTCCCGAAACTCCCAAGACTCCCGAGACTCCACCCCGCACGCCCCATCCCAGAGGGTTTCGGGAGTTTAAGGAGTTTCGGGAGTAGGGGGCAGAGGACGACGGGCCGCCCCCTTCAAGCCCAAGGAATCTCTTCCGGGCGGGTTTTGGGCACGGGTGACGGGAAACCGCACCTCGTCCCCGTGAAGTCTCCCAACTTCAAAAAACACACCGGGTCCTCCCCGCGGCACCCCCTCGTTCGGGTGACGGGAAACCCTGCTTCTAGCGACAGCCTTTTCCTGTAATCTCCCAATTTTACCGTTACCGATGACCTCCAATAAACCCATCCGACTGACGCTGGCGCAGGCGTGTTCCGAGTTCGGACTCGACGCCAAGACGTTGACCTAGCGCGTCAAGTCGCAGAGCGAAGGAGGCGAGAATTGCCGACCATGTTTGGAGCATGGAGGGGATTGTTGAGCCGATGGATTCCTAAACTTGCGTTGACCGAAGTTGGTTTTCTCGTAAGCTTTTGTCGCCAAGCGCCGGGTGTGTAGAGGTTGCCCTTTGGGCGGCAGTTGCAATATGCGACGGTAACTCGAACCCGGGGGGCACTAAAGGCCGTCGAATGCGCTTAAATGCGGGTTCGACGGCCTTAGTTCATTTAAGGAAGGCCAGAATTTAAGCCCGTATCCGTGCGCCTGTTTATTATAGCGGTAAACTGTATTCCGAATCTCCTTCAAGTAACGGGGCTCACTATTCCCGAAACGATCTAGGTTTACCGCGTGCCAGATGCTGGAGGCGATGCAGTCGGCTATTTGAAGCCCCGCTAGTTGGTCGTGGTTCACGGCGGAAATGCGGGCCGGGTCAATGTGGTTCCACTCAATCCGAACATCTCTCTGCTCGTCTTTGAGCTTTGACCAATAGGTTTGAAGGTTTGCGTAGGACATTCTGCGCCGATTTGAAAACACCACGTCCGCAACGCCATCGCCTTTTGCTGGGTCTCGGAGATCCCGGCAGAACCAAGACACCCGTTCCATGAGAAGGCGGCTGGCGTAGTGGTAGAGGTAGTAGGATTTCGCTTTGAAGACTTCCGGGTCTTTGATGGAAGGCTTGTGGCACAATATGCTGACTGTCCTGATTGGGCATTTGGCCACCGTTTGAACCCAAGCGAGCCTTTGCTGGTGTTGGAGGTCCACAAAATGGAGCGCGCTTTTCTCCGGGCGCCCCAATAATTCCCTGGATGCCTTCATGGTTGACACAACCGCGTGGTCCTTTTCTTGGCGAACAACCACGCCCGACAAGACGAACCATTCAGAGCTTCCTCCGGCATTTGGTCGGAACGTAAACCCCTCATCGCCTGACTCGTCAATATACACCCGGAAGCTGGCTGGCATTGGCGCGACGCAAGCAAGTGCTGCCTGTGCGGTCAACAGGCAAAAGACTGGTCAGCTTAAACAGCCCCGCTTCTTCACTGATCCTGCGGTTTAGCCAAACCCGATTCGATTCAAACTGACCCACTACCCACGGCCGCCTTTAGCGACAAGGACGTGCAGGAGCTGCGGGAAACGGCGGAGCGCGCGGCCTTCGCGCTTGCCGTGTCGGGCGCGACGGGCGGGGATTGGCTGGGCCAGCCTGTCCGCTGCCGGTTCCGACGGCTGTTCATCCGGTGCGAGAACGGGCCACCCCACCCCGGCAAAGAATCTATTCCCTGCCCGTGGCCTACGGGTTACGCGACATCGCACCCATGACCATGAGGACCAAAAATTATGCCAAAACCCCGCCCAGTTTGAAGACTCTCCGAACTGCAAAGCGCTTGTTGCCCTATGCCACAGTTAGTCTGGGCTGGCAGCGGCCAGGCTTCTGCATGTCTCACCCCAGCACGCCCACTCCTCGTCGCTCACGTCACTCGGATATCCCTTCCGTCCTGTCGGCATCCCAAGCTCTTCACCTATCCGCCACCAAGGATCCAGCCCAAAGTCCTCCCATCGCAAACCTTCCGCAAAATGTCCGCCTTCTCAAAAGTCCATGACAGACTCTAGCGACGTCGAGGGCGCGGACTTCACGACCGGCATTCGTTGCCGCTTCGGGCACCTACACCAAGCCTGCCGAATCTGTCGAAGGCCCAGAGTCTTCGGCTTGGACCGTTGACGACACGGACCGTTTCTTCCGGCAGGCTGCCGCCATGCTGCGTTGGCTGATGCTTTGGTCCATAGGCGCGTTCCTCGCGGGCGCGGAGGAGGCGAGCGTGCCCAGTCCCCTCCTGCCGCGCGGGGCGGATCCGTCGGTCGCCTTCCATCAGGGCGAGTTCCTGCTAATCCAGTCGGTGGACGGCCGCGACCTCGTGCTGCGCCGGGCGACCCACCTCGCCGGCCTCGCCACCGCGCCGAAGCGATCGGTGGCGCCCCCGCTGTGCTGCAACGTGTGGGCGCCGGAACTCGTGCGGCTGCGCGGGCATTGGTGGATCTACTACGCGAAGGACGACGGCACGAACGCGCATCACCGGATGTTCGCGCTGGAGAGCGCGGGCGACGATCCGGCCGGTCCATATATGGACCGGGGCAAGGTGGCCACCAAGGCGGACGACCTATGGGCGATCGACGGCGCGGCGTTCGAGTCCGGCGGAAAGCTCTGGTTCGTGTGGTCCGGCTGGCCGGTGGACCACGACGGCCAGCAGAACCTCTACCTCGCGCCGATGAGCGACCCGGCGACGATCTCCGGTCCGCGCGTGCTACTGTCTCAGCCGGACCGGCCATGGGAACGGCGCGGTCTGCCGTTGCAGGAAGGTCCGCAACCGCTCATCCGCGACGGCCGGCTGTTCATCGTCTATTCCGCGAGCGGCAGTTGGACGGACGATTACTGCCTCGGCCTGCTCACGTTCACCGGCGGTGACGTACTCGATGCGAAGAACTGGGTGAAGTCGCCGCAACCGGTCTTCGCGAAGGCCAACGGCACGTTCGGCCCCGGCCACAACTCGATGGTCCAAGATGCGACGGGTTCGTGGTGGAACATGTATCACGCGATCGACGAGACCGGCGGCGGTTGGAACCGGCGCAGCCTCCGCGCGCAGCCCTTCGGTTGGGGCGCGGACGGAGTGCCGGTGTTCGGTCAACCACGGGCGCGGGATTGAGCGAGGACACGGTGGCGGTTCCGAGGACCGCGCCCGCACGCGATCCGTCGTTCTCGCCTAGCAGACCGTTCCTTGCCAACAACGCTCGAACAGTCCTGAATCCAGCCCAGATGCACCACGATAGGCCAAACCGTAACGTGCTAGACCAAACCAACCTTTGGCCGAACATCTGTTAGGCGACTACGTGCGATATCATTCTCGAAACTCTTAACCAAAGAATGCTTAATGAAACCCGCTCAAAACATAGCGTTAGTGTCGTTGGTCTGCCTCTGTCTATTTGGTTGCGCCACCGGCAATCCAAGCGATCCACGTATCACCAATAATCCAGCAGACTGGAACGGGAAACCTTCGGCTACATTGGTGCAGTTCCAAGGAGAACCGCAGCGCGTCGTGAAAGATGCTGACGGCTCGGAACTGTGGGAATATTACAAGGCGAACGACATGGTCATTCCCAAAGGCGAGAACACGTCGTTTTTTGGCGGCATTTTTGGTGGCAGCTCTGGTAGCGCTGGCGCATTCAGCGGTTCGGGTGCATTCTCAAGTGAGAAGCGTCCGGAAGATCGCACCACTCACGTTGAACACACGATGCGCTTCAAGATTCGGCAAGGCGTTATTATCGCCGTCTTTGGCTCGCGCGTCATCGATGGCAAGGTCGTCTGGCAAGATCACTGGCAATGACGATTTCGCCACCTAACCATTCGCATTCCACAGGGTGAAACTGCGGCGGAGGCCGTTGATTCACCGGCGCGCCAGCCGCCAGTAAAGGTGCTGGTTGGGTCGAGTGCTCGCGAGCCGGGTCAGCTTCTCACCGACGCCGGGAAAAACAGGGCCGGAATCGGTCCACGTTGCCAAGTCCGGTGACGATTGAAGCTGATAGAGGGCGTCCAAGTTCGTCCAGAATTCCAACTCTACTGCGGTGAACACCTGTATCGTCTCCGGTCGGGAACGTGGGTCTAGCGGGTTTACGCCGGCTAAGATTTCCTCGCCGTCGCTCGCGCCGTCGGAATCCGAGTCGGCGGCGGTCGGGGAGGTTCCAAACCGTTGCACTTCGAGGTTGTCGTTGATTCCGTCCCCGTCGGTGTCGCGGCGGTCCCCTGCGTAGAGCCGGGCGACCTCGCCGGAACTCAAGGTCCGTTGGAAAATCCGCACGTCGGACAGCCCTCCTTGGAACGTGGCAGGTCTGATTTGCTTGTAATAGAAAACAATCTCTTCACCTAGGCCGACTTGAAATTGCGACGGCACCTGTTGATCGAGTGGGGGAAGAGAGATCTGAAGGCTTGCGGTGCGGTGAAGCACTCCGTTGGTGAACATCTTCAACGTGCCGCCCTGCGTCGTGGCGTTCTCCATCGTGTAAGTTAGCTGGAACCAGTTTGTCCCCGGCTTGAATGCGGAACTCGCTCCACGCCACCAATCAGGCAGGGTTTCACGGTTCCATGAGGCGACAGTGAAGTTTCCAGATGAAGGACGATACCCAATCCAAAACGTCGAGCTTTGGAAACCTTCAGAATAGAACAAGTGATCGCGGTCGTTGTTGGCGGGGTTTTTCGGCAGCTTGATCCACGCGGACCAAGTCCAATTTGAAATTGTGCTGATAAAGGCGCTCTTCTCGCTAATCACGGATGAGTTGGTTCCCGAAAACTCCGTCCATCGGCCCAACGGATGCGCCGCACCCATCCGCTCCGTCACTCCCTGCGTGAAATGGGGCACGTTTGGCTGAAGGAGGTTCTGAGAGGACGAATCCAAAGGGAAGTAGGCCACGAGCCGGTCGGTTAGAAAGCGATTCCTCTCGGGAGGTGGCCCGATCACAATCCTTGGCCGTGTGCTGTAGTTGCTGCCCGCATCCTCCACTTGAACCGAGGCCACCCGGCCATCATCTAGGGCGGCTACGGCCACCGCCCCAGTGCCAGTCCCAACGACCGACACCGAAGGCGGCT
>CANGMH010000208.1 GCA_947454005.1 Verrucomicrobiota bacterium | reverse complement strand
GCGGCGGCCCCATCCTCCCGTCCGGCCATAGCCGGACAAGGACGAGGGAAAGAGACATACAAGACTGGCAGTCTGCTGTGTCGCCGGCTGGAAGCCGGCCAGGGCGGCGGCGATCCGTTCGTCCTTGAAACATCAACGCCCAGCGGGTTGCCAACCCGCGATACGGCAGACTTCCAGTCCGCGCTACCTCACCGGCCCTGTCCGCGCACTTCCGATCACCCGCTCGCCGCTCGCGGGTTGCCAACGGTCCGACCCGCTCCCATCCTCGCCGGCGATGAACCCACATGATTTCTACGTCGAACGCGTGGTGGACCTGCTCGATCCCGCTGCCAACCGCATCCTGAACATGTCCGTCGACGAGGCCCGCACCCGGGTGCTCAGCGGCGACGCGGCGAAGGTCGGCGAGATCGACGGCTCGTTCGCGCTGCTTGCCCGCGACGGCAAGACCATCCGCATGGCCCGTTCGCTCGACCGGCCGATGCGCTACTTCCTCGCCAAGCGCGCCGAAGGCCCCGCCCTCATCGTCGCCGACCGCATGGACGCCCTGTACGCGCAGCTCCAGATGGAGGGCCTAGCCGACCAGTTCCATCCCAGCTACACGCGCATGGTGCCGGCGCACTACGTCGTCGAGATCCAGCTCATCGGTTGTCCCGATCCCGACCCGACCTACACCCGTTTCTTCACGCCGGAACGCGAGTCGCTTCCCGCCGATCTCGACGAGATCGGCCGCCGCTACGTCGGCGCGTTGGTGGACGAGATCGCCAAGCAGCTCCGCGCCTTGCCCGAGACGGCTCCCATCGGCGTCGCCTTCTCCGGCGGCGTGGACAGCGGGTTGGTCTTCCTCGCGACCTATTTCACGATGCGGAAGCTGGGCATGAACCCCGCGCGGCTGAAGGCCTTCACGCTGAGCTTCGGCGACGGTCCGGACTTGGCGCAGGCGCGGGAATTCTTGGAACGCCTCGGTCTCGGCCTGTTCTTGGAGGAGATCCACGCCGACCCGACGGAACTCGACCATTCCGAGGCCCTGCGCGTGCTGGAGGACTACAAGCCGCTCGACGTCGAGTGCGGCACGATGGCGTTGGCGTTGTGCCGCGGCATCCGGCGGCGCTATCCGGATTGGCGCGTGCTCCTCGACGGCGACGGCGGCGACGAGAACCTCAAGGACTATCCCATCGAGGAGAACCCGGAGCTGACCATCCGCTCGGTCGTCCACAACCTGATGCTCTACCACGAGGGCTGGGGCGTCGGGCGCATCAAGCACTCGTTGACCTACAGCGGCGGCCTGAGCCGCGGCTACGTGCGCACCTATGCGCCGGCGCGGAAGTTCGGCTTCGAGGGCCTCAGCCCGCTGATGAGCCGCGGCGTGATGGCGGTGAGCGAGGGCATCCCCTTCATCGGCCTGACCAACTACGACGTGCCGACGCTCTACTCGCTCAAGGGCGAGGTCGTCCGCCGCGGCGTGAAGGCGTTGTTCGGCGTGGACATGCCGGTGTTCGAGAAGCGCCGCTTCCAGCACGGCGCGACGAGCAAGGAGACGCTGCGCGCGAAGCTGCCGGCGCAGGAGGCGGTGTATCGAAGGCAGTTCTTGGCGATGTATCAGTGAGGAAGATGCCCTCATACGCGGCATAGAAGTGAAATCGAAGGAGTTCACAGAAACGGCGGCCTAGGTTTACGCCAAGGTGTAAATGCTGCGGCATGGATAATCCGAACCAATCCCGATTTGTCGTCACAGCCGACGATATCCGCCGATACGATTGGCAGACTCGGCTGGCGCAGCATCCACGCAACGAGTGTTGGAGCTACTACGAGGTGTTCGTCCCCGCTGCGAAGGAGTGCGAGGCTGCGGAAGACGACGTTGGCCGTCGGGTTTACGGGCTGCTCCACGTCGTTGCTTCGTTTCATCCAAACTACGATGCGAAAGGAAATCCCTATGGTCCAATGTGGCGGAACGCGGACGGAACGAGGTCTCTGATGGCAGAAGACCTCACCGAATCCGATTTGGAGGCGCTGTGCGCCATCTTGGAGGAGATCACCGATCCAGAATACCGTGCGCGCGTCGGGGACGTGCTGTGGGAGAGCAAGCGGGACTACAAAGCGGCGCAAATCGCGGTGCGCGCGTTTCTCGAATCCGCCGAGCGTCGGAAGACCGATGACCTTTGGTCGCCTTACGCCCACCGCCTTGAGCGTGCCGCGCAACTCGCCGCTAAACTCGGCTTCGGCAAGCCGCTGCATCAGGAAGTCCTGGCGGTCGTCGAAGCGGCAATCAAGGAATCTGAGAACAACCTGAAAGCCGGGCTGCTCAGCAATCGTTTGATGATGATTGCGCTCGCGCACGACGCGGCTGACACAGCCCGCTATGCAGCGCTCTGCGAGCGCTTGGCAAAAGACTTCGCCGCGGAGGGAAACTGGGACTTTTCTGAGGATTACTGGCAATTGGCCGAGAACTGGCATCGGAAGGCTAAGAACGCGGCTGAGGCGCAGCGCTGTCAGCTAGCGGCGGCGGATTGTTTGGTGTCCAAGGCCGAGAAGAGTCTAGAGGACAATAAATTCGGGTTCGGCCACGCGGCACACTGGATGGGACGCGGGGTCGAAGCGCTTCGGAAAGCCAAGGCCGATCCGAATCGAATCAAAGAGATTCACCTTCGCTTTCTCGAACTTGAGCGCGAAGCGCTCAGTGAGATGAGTCCGATGGATCTCAATGTGGACGAGATTCCCGGCTTCCGTGACTCCGAGGAGATAATGCAGGAGGCTGCAAGGGCACACGTCCGGGGATGCAACTTCGAGCGTGCGGTCACGCGGCTCGCACACATCGCCAAGCCGATAAACACGGCTTCGGTCCGCAAACAAATGGCGAGCGAGTCTGAAGAGTTCATCGGCGACAAAATCTTCGGCACTGTCGCGTTGGATCATACTGGGAAAGTAGCTGACTCGATGCCTCCTTTTGGTCTCGGATCGGCGGATGGCGAGGCCGAAGCGATGCGCAAGAAGATGGTCCAACATGCCCGACAGATTTACTGGCCGATACAGGTCGCGTGGAAGATCGAACCGGCACGAATCACAATTCTGAGGGAACACGGCATACGCCAGCGCGACTTCATTTGGCTTGTTGTCGGAAATCCCTTCATTCCGTCAGGCCATGAAAGAATGTATGTGCAAGGGCTTCAGGCCGGATTCTTCGGCGACTGGCTGACTGCGATGCACCTCCTGATTCCGCAGGTCGAAGCATCGCTAAGACATGTCCTGCAACAAAGTGGTGTCGTTACTTCGACGCTGGAGGCGGATGGAACTCAGACAGAGCGAGACTTGAATCAACTGCTGTGGATGCCGGAAATGGAACCGATTTTCGGGCCGGACATCACGTTCGATTTGCGCGGTATTCTAATCGAGCGCTTCGGGCACAACATGCGGAATGAATCTGCTCACGGACTCATGCCAGAGGGTGCTTTCTATCAGCCCGCGTCCGTTTACCTCTGGTGGCTCGTCATGCGGCTTTGCTGGATAGGATACAAGCTAGCTCAACCACCGGCGGATGAAGCCACAGATTGAATCTATGGACTGGATTGCAATGCATCGTGTGTCACAGGTCGTCGCCTAGCCTGAACTCACCATGCCCAAGAAACGACCGCCCGCCAAATCCGCCGCCAAGCCGGCGAACGGTGTCCCGCCGCTGCTGGCGGACGTGCGTGGGCTCATCCTCGCGGCGCGGGAAGGCATCGCCCGCACCGTCAATGCTGGGCTGACGCAGCTCTATTGGGAGATCGGCAACCGCATCCGCAAGGATGTGCTGAAGGAAAAGCGCGCCGAGTATGGCGAACAGATTGTTTCCGCACTGAGTGCACAATTGATCAAGGAGTTCGGGCGGGGCTTCTCCAACCGGAACCTGTTCAACATGGTCCGGTTCGCTGAAGCGTTCATGGACAAGCGGATTGTCGTCGCACTGCGGCGACAATTGGTTTAGCGCCGCCCCCCCGAAAATCTTCCCATGAGTACCCTCGATCACCCAAGTCCGCGGATCGCTGGCCGGCCGTCGGGCGGATGGTTCAGACCGGTTTTGTTCGTTGGCTTGCTTGTCGCCGCTGTTTTTCCGGTTCGCGCTACCGATGGTCCGACCAAGGACAAGAACCCGAAACCCATCGCTCCCGCCGTGTCCACCGGGACGGGATTGTTGCTGGAGCCGGCGTTGACGCTGCCGGAGTTCACCTGGGAGAAGTTCGCCGCGGCCATGGCATCCGTCGGCCCGGAGAAGATCCAGCGGCCGTGGACCAACCCGGTCGTCACGCTGCCGCCGCATCCGCGTGCCGACGTGAAGGGGCTCACCGAGGCCGAGGTGAAGACCTACATGACCGAGGCGAAGCGACTCTTCAGCCGCGGCGAGGCGGTGCCGCTCTCGGACGTGGGGCTCATCAGCACGCAGGAGGACGTCATCCGCAAGCCGATGCTCAACCACATCGCGGCCTTCTCCAACTCGGTGGCGCGGGTCTATCTGCTCGTGCAGAAGACCGCGACCGACACCGGATGGTCCTATTTCTCGATCGTGCAGGACCTGACCCGGACGCCGGTGCTCGACTACTTCGCGGAACTGAAGAAGGAAGGACCGAAATTCGAGGGAACGAGCTGCTACAAGTGCCATTCCTCCGGTCCGCTGGCGATCCATCCGGCCCGTGAGGACCTCGTGCTCGACGCGCCGTTGGCGGCCGCGATCGGACGCCACATCGCGGAGCAGCCGCGCTCGCGGTTCTTCTTCCCCGAGGATTCGCCGAAGCCGGACCCGGGCAAGCCGCTCACGCTGAAGTTCTGCGCCCGGTGCCATGCCGAGGACGGCGACCGCGATGTGCTGCACCAGGTCCATTCCCATCCCATCAGGGTGCTGGTCGATTTCGGCTACATGCCGCCGAACCGCCGTCTGAAACCCGAGGAGATCGCCGAACTCAAGGCCTGGCTGGAGCACAAGCCGTAGCCGCCGGTCCGGGATCGCCCGGGCCAACTATCGTTTGGCAAGTGCTCCCGGTAGCGTCACCTTCCGCGAAATGAACCGCCTCCTTCTGGTCGCCCTGATCGCCGCGGCCCTCGCTCCTGTCCATGCCGCGGATCCGGCGAAACCCGCTGCCACGCCCGCGGCCGGTGCGACGAAGAATCTCCTGCCCGATGACGGCGACGCCGCGTGGAAGGACATCATCGCCGCCACCACGCCGCCGGTGCCGCCCAAGGAGTGGAACCAGAAAGAGCCCACCAAGGACGAGTACGACGCCTTCCGCTTGAAAATGGGCGAATCCGCCGCGGTCGCCGCCGACAAGGCCAGGGAGTTCCAGGCGCGCTTCCCGAAGCACGCCCATGCGGACGACGCCAAAGAACTCCGCACCGAGATGCTCAAGGCGGCCGTGTCGCTGGGCGTCAAATCGCGCGAGGACGAACTCGTCGCGCTGGTCGGCAAAGGTGGCGGGCCTGTGGGCGGCGGCGGAGCGCCCGCGCCGAGCGATGCGTTCGGCAAGCGGATGTCCGAGGCCGTGACCGCGGCCCGGAAGCTGGAAGGGAAGGGCATGAAAGCGATGCTCGCCGAGTTCGAGACGCAGATCCGCTCCATCCAGAAGGACTTTCCCGATCGGCCCGAGGTCTATGGCGCTTTGCTGGAGGTCGCGCAGGGATTGGGTGGCGAGAAGGGCATCGCCATCACCAAGGAAGTCGAGGCGTCGAAGGCGCCCGACGAGTTCAAGAAGATGGCGGCGGGGGCCCGCGAGGAGATCCTCGCCGAGCAGAAGAAGACCGAGCGCGTCGGGAAGCCTCTCGACCTTAAGTTCACGGCGATCGACGGACGCGTGGTGGACGTCGGCGCCATGAAGGGCAAGGTCGTGCTCATCGATTTCTGGGCGACCTGGTGCGGTCCGTGCATCGGCGAGCTGCCCAACGTCCTCGCCGCCTACGAGAAGCTCCACCCGAAGGGCTTCGAGATCGTCGGCATCAGCTTCGACCAGGAGAAGGACACGCTCGAGGCCTTCGTGAAGAAGCGCAAGATGGCCTGGGTGCAGTACTTCGACGGCGAAGGCTGGGGGAACAAGTTCGGCAAGGAGTTCGGCATCCGCGGCATCCCGTCCATGTGGCTGGTCGACAAGAAGGGCAATCTGCGCGACCTCGAGGCGCGGGACGGATTGGCCGAGAAGGTCGAGAAGCTGCTGGCCGAGTGATCGTCGCGGTCCGTCGGTGGCGCGGACCTCTCCTTCGTCGCAGGAACGCGACGTCGGCGCCTCGGGACCGTAACCGGTTTCGGGGATTTTGGCCGTCCATGGCTGACTCCACGCTGCGTGCCCGGATGAGGTATCTTCTCCACGCATTGTTCCTGCTCTTCACCGCCGCGGCGGGTGTCCCTGCCGTCATCGGCGCGGTGCCCGGCGTGGAGCACGTCGTCGTCATCGGATGCGACGGCATGGGATCGCTGGCGTTCACGGAGACCAACGCCCCGGTGATGCGCCGGCTGATGCGCGAGGGCGCCCACACGCTGCGGGCCCGCGGGGTCATGCCGACGTCGAGCTCGCCGAACTGGGCCTCGATGATCATGGGGGCCGGGCCGGAGCAGCACGGGATCACCTCGAACGATTGGTTGACGAACAAGTTCGAGATCCCGGCGCTGGAGGTCGGGCCGGAAGGGATGTTCCCGACCATCTTCCGCGTGATCCGCGAGCAACGTCCGGCGTCGAAGATCGTGTGCGTGCATGATTGGGACGGCTTCGGACGGCTCTTCGAGCGCGGCGCGGCCGACCACATCGCGTGGGTCAAGGGCTCGCCCAACACCGCGGAGCATGTCATCGGCGTCATCAAGGAACGGAAGCCGACCTTCACGTTCATCCATTTCGACGACGTCGACCACGCCGGGCACAGCTTCAACTGGAAGTCGCCGACCTACTACAAAGCGGTCGAGTTGGTCGACGGCCTCATCGGCGACGTGCTCAAGGCGGTCGACGACGCCGGCATGGGCGGCAAGACCCTCGTGCTCATCACCGCGGACCACGGCGGCATCGGCACCAAACACGGAGGACCGACCATCGAGGAACTGGAGATCCCTTGGATCATCCACGGTCCCGGCGTCGCGAGAGGCAAGGTGATCGGCTCGCCGGTGAACACCTACGACACCGCGGCCACCATCGCCTGGGTGTTCGGCCTCAAGCCTCCCGCCGTATGGATCGGCAAGCCGGTCACGGACGCCTTCAGCTCCCGTTGAGGCGGGCTTTCTCCTTCCTGTTCCCGATTTCTTAGACGTCAAAAGCCCCTATCCCGATGCCATTGCCCACCGCCAAGGACAAACCGCTCTTCACTCCCGGCCCGCTGACCACGTCGCTCTCGGTCAAGCAGGCCATGCTCCACGATGCCGGATCTTGGCATTGGGAGTTCAACGCCAAGGTCAAGGCCATCCGCGCCCGCATCCTCGGCATCGCCGGCCTGGACCAGGCGGGTGGATGGGAAGCCGTCCTGCTCCAAGGCAGCGGCACGTTCGGCGTGGAATCGGTCTTCGCCACCTGCGTGCCGCCCACGGGCAAGGTGGCCGTGCTGAGCAACGGGGCCTACGGCGAGCGCATGGTCCTGATGCTCCAGGCGCAGCGGATCCCGCACGCCGTCCTCCTCACCATCGAGGACACGCCGAACGATCCGGCGGCGCTCGACGCGCTGCTCGCATCGGATCCGGCCATCACCCACGTCGCCGCCGTCCACTGCGAGACGACCACCGGCATCCTCAACGACATCGCCGCGATCGGCGCGGTCGCCCGCAAGCACGGGCGCACCTACATCGTCGACGCGATGAGCAGCTTCGGCGCCTATCCGATCGACTTCGACGCTTGCTCGATCGACTTCCTCATCTCCTCGGCGAACAAGTGCCTCGAAGGCGTTCCCGGCTTCAGCTTCGTCATCGGCAAGCGCGCGGCG
>CANGMH010000207.1 GCA_947454005.1 Verrucomicrobiota bacterium | reverse complement strand
GATGTGGCTCGGCGAGCAGATCACCGAGCGCGGTGTCGGTAATGGCGTCTCCTTGATCATCACCATCGGCATCTTGGCCCGTTTGCCTCTGGCCTTGAAATCCCTCCAGGTGATGTTCTTCCCCCCAGAAGGCGTGGAACAGGCCGCCCGGTGGCCGACGGCGTTCCTCTTGGTGGCATGTCTCGGTGTGGTCGTGGCCGGTGTCATCGCCATCACCCAGGCTCAACGCAAGATTCCGGTGCAGTACGCCCAAAGGGCGGTCGGCCGCAAGGTGTTCTCCGGTGGGACCTCCTTCATGCCGCTGCGGGTCAACTACGCGGGTGTCATGCCGGTCATCTTCGCCCAGGCGATCCTGATGTTCCCGAGCATGATCTTCACGAAGTTGGGTGATCTCTACAAGATCAGCTTCTTGACGGCCTTGGGAGTTTCGCTCTCCGAACACGGCTGGCTGTACCTGTTCCTATTCGCTTTGATGATTTTGTTCTTCTCGTACTTCTGGGTTGCGACCCAGTTCAACGAGTTGCAGGTCTCCGACGACCTGAAGAAGCACGGTGGCTACATCCCAGGGGTCCGCCCGGGAAACCAGACCAGCGATTTCCTCCATCGGACGATGAGCCGCATCACCTTGGCGGGTGCCATCTTCTTGGTGATCATCGCCACCATCCCGACCTTGATGTCCAAGTACCTCGGCATCGACTACACGGTCGCCCAGTTTTTTGGAGGAACCTCCATGCTGATCACGGTCGGCGTCCTTCTGGACACGATGCGGCAGATGGAATCGTATCTTTTGATGCGGCACTACGACGGATTCTTGAAGAAGGGTCGCGTCAAGGGCCGGATGGGTTGAGGCCTGCGAGTGTCTGTTCTTTTTATTTTTGAGGTCGGTGCGTTCCTTTGGAACGGCATGGTGTCCTTCGATCCGCGGACCAAAGTTGGACTATGGGAAGCGTGATCACCAAAAACCCCTCGGAGATCGCCGCGATGCGGGAAGCCGGAAGGCTGGCCGCGGTAGTGCTGAGGTCTGCGGTCGGTCTGGTGGAACCGGGTATCACCACCGCGGAACTGGATGCCAAGGTCGGTGGATTGATCGCGGCCCAAGGAGCGGTGAGTGCTTTCTTCGGTTATCGCGGATTTCCTGGCCAATGCTGTATCTCGGTGAACGAGGCCGTGGTCCATGGGATCGGCAACTCACGCAGACTGCAGTTCGGAGACCTCGTGAAACTCGATATCGGGGTCCGGTACAAAGGTTTCGTCGGAGATGTCGCGATGTCGGTCGCGGTCGGAGGATGCCTGCCGTCCGGGCAGAAACTCATGGACGTGACGACGCAAGCGCTCTATGACGGGATTTCTGCGGCGCGAGCAGGTAACCGGGTGAGCGATATATCACGGGCGGTGCAGAAGCGGGTGGAGAACGCCGGGTTCAGCGTCGTCCGGGAGTTCGTCGGACACGGTGTCGGCCGGTCGGTCCACGAGGAACCGCAGGTGCCGAACTACGTGGATCTGCGGAACGATGTGCGGCTACGGGCCGGCATGACGATCGCCATCGAGCCGATGGTGAACGTGGGCGGTGCGGCGGTCGAGGTGTTGGGAGACCGGTGGACGGTGGTGACGAAGGACCGGCAGTTGTCGGCGCATTTCGAGCACACCGTGCTGGTGACCGACGGGGAGGCGGAGGTCCTGACGAAGGACGGATCGACGCCGTTGTATTGAGATGGTGAGAGCAAGGATTTTAAGATGAAAGTCAGAGCATCAGTAAAAAAACTTTGTGAGAATTGCAAGATTGTGCGCCGAAAGGGCATCATCCGTGTGATTTGCTCCAACGCGCGCCACAAGCAGCGCCAAGGCTGAACCATTTGAGCTATGCCACGTATTCTAGGTGTTGATATTCCGGGTGACAAGCGGGTGGACATCTCCCTCCGCTACATCTACGGCATCGGTCCGGTGAACGCCAAGGTCATCTTGGCCAAGGCGGGGATCGATCCCGCAACCCGTGCCAAGACGTTGACCGAGCAGCAGATGTCGCTGATCGTGAACGCGATCCAGGACGGCAAGTATGTCGTCGAAGGCGATCTGCGCCGGGAACTCGGCATCAACCTCAAGCGGTTGCAGGCGATCAAGTGCTATCGCGGGCAACGCCATCTCCGGAGCCTTCCGGTGCGCGGGCAACGCACCCAGACGAACTCCCGGACCCGCAAGGGCCCGCGGAAGACCGTCGGCGTGCAGCGTGCGATGGCGGCCAAGGCCGCCGGCAAGTAAACTTATCTGACGAACGATTATGGCTGACGAGATTAAGCCCAAGAAGGCTCCTGCGAAGAAGGACGGCGTCGACGCCGCGACGGTTCCGGCCACGAAGCCGACCAAGAAGGCAGCTGCCGCTGCGGAAGAGACCACGGCGCCGGTCGCCGCGGGTGCCGTGGCCGCGCCGGTCGCTCCGACTGTCGCCACGCCGACGGCGGCAGAACTGCTCGGTGATGATCCCAACGCCAAGAAGATCGTAAGGGTCAAGGGCGCCAAGAACATCTCCATCGGCATCGCGAACGTCCTCGCCACCTTCAACAACACCCAGGTGTCCATCACGGACATGCAGGGCAATGTGATTGGCTGGAGCACCGCGGGACGTGTCGGATTCAAGGGCTCACGGAAGAGCACCGCTTTCGCCGCCCAGCAGGCCGCTCAGGACGCCGCTCGTCAGGCGATGTCCCATGGCATGCGCGAGGTCGAGGTCCGGGTGAACGGACCGGGTTCCGGTCGCGAATCGGCCATCCGCGCCCTGCAGGCCATCGGTCTCGAGATCTCCGCGATCAAGGACGTCACACCGGTGCCGCACAACGGTTGCCGTCCGCGCAAGAAGCGCCGCGTCTAGTCTTCGCTCCACCGCAATCGATAATACGCACGTCTTATGGCTCGTTATACCGGCCCCCGCACACGCATCAGCCGCCGTTTCGGCATCCCCATCTTCGGTCCGTCGAAGTATCTCGAACGCCGCAACTACGGCCCGGGTGTCCATGGCCCGAAGTCCCGCCGCAAGTTCAGCGACTACGCCCTCGGACTTCTGGAGAAGCAGAAGTTCCGCTATTTCTACGGCCTCCAAGAGCGCCAGTTCCGCAACGTCTACGAGAAGGCGCTGCGCATGCGCGGTGTCACCGGCGAGAAGATGCTCCAGATCCTGGAGTGCCGCCTCGACAACTTGGTGTACCATCTGGGTTTTGCCCTCACCCGTCCGGCTGCGCGTCAGCTGGTCGGCCATGGGCACGTCAAGGTGAACGGCCGCAAGGTCAGCATCTCGAGCTACGCGGTGAAGGTGAACGACGTCATCGAGGTCCGCGACCACACCGTCAGCAAGCAGCTCGCGAGCAAGAACGTCGAAGGCTCGACCAGCCGCGTGGTGCCCGATTGGCTGTCGGTCGACAAGGCCGCGTTGAAGGGCGTCCTGCTGCGCATCCCGTCCCGCGACGAGATCAACCCGATCGCCAACGAACAGGCGGTCGTCGAATTCTACTCCCGTTAACCCGTCCTCCCCTCAAACCGGGGGACAAAGGCAATTATATGGGGTCGGCACCGTGGGAGAGTCGGAGACGGTCCAACCCAGTTTAAAATTGCAGCGATAAAGAATATGCCAGTTCGTCTAGGCCGTTTTGAGATGCCGAAGCGCTTGACCAAGGATGAGTCGAGCGCGACGGATACCTATGCCAAGTTCGTCGCGGAGCCCTTCGAGACGGGCTTCGGACATACCATCGGCAACTCGCTCCGTCGGGTGCTTCTCAGCTCGCTGGAAGGCAGCGCCATCACGTCCGTCAAGATCGACGGGGCGATGCATGAGTTCACCACCGTCGACGGCGTCGTCGAGGATGTCACCGATATCGTCCTGAACCTGAAGAAGATCAAGTTCAAGTCGACGTCCCGCGAACCGGTCACGCTGTTGTTGTCCGCCAACAAAGAGGGCGTTGTCACCGCGGGCGACATCCAACTCAAGCAGAACGTCGAAGTGGTCAACCCCACCCAGCCGATCTGCACCCTCGACCGCAAGAAGAAGTTCGAGATGGAGATCGAGGTCAAGGTCGGCCGCGGTTTCTGTCCTTGGGACGAGAACAAGAAGGTCGACCAGTCGATCGGGGTGATCGCGATCGATTCTCTGTTCTCCCCGGTGAGCCGTGTCCGCTACGCGGTCGAGGCGGCCCGTGTCGGTCAACGGACCGATTACGACAAGCTCTTGATCGAGATCTGGACGGATGGACGCATCTCTCCGGACGACGCGCTGACCCAGGCCTCGGCCATCCTCCAGCACCACCTCGATGTGTTCGTCGGCTACGACAAGAACGCGATCGAATTCGAGGAGGAGCAGAAGCCCCAGGACGACGAGAAGTCAAAGCTGCGGAAGCTGCTCAACATGAGCGTCAACGAGATCGAGCTGTCGGTCCGCGCCGCCAACTGCCTGAACAACGCGAACATCACCTCGGTCGGCCAGTTGGCCATGAAGACCGAGGCGGAGATGCTGAAGTACCGCAACTTCGGCAAGAAATCCTTGAACGAGATCAAAGAAAAGCTCACCGGTCTCGGCCTATCCCTCGGAATGAACATCGACGCCGCCCTGTTGGAGCCGTCGGTGGAACCCAAAACCATCTGACGTACCATGCGCCACCTTCGTCGCACCGCCAAACTCGGCCGCACCGGCTCACATCGCAACGCGATGTTGGCCAACATGATTTGCAGCCTCATCAAGCATAAGCGTATCACCACGACGCTTGCGAAAGCCAAAGCGGCCCGTCCGGTCGCCGAGAAGCTGCTCACCTTGGGCAAGCATGCCCAGGTCGCCATCGCCTCCGTCGCCGCCGCCGGCGACGACAAGCAGAAGGCTCTGGCCACCGCCCAGAACGTGCACTACCGCCGTCTTGCCGCCGCCAAGCTCCGGCAGCAGCCGCGCACCCAGTTCAAGGGGACCAAGAAGTTCCCGGGCAAGGTCGCCCGTGAGTTGTTCCGCGAGAACGAGGACGTCGTCCACATCTTGTTCGACAAGATCGCGCCGCTTTTCAAGGAGCGCTCCGGTGGCTACACCCGCATCGTCAAGCTCGGCCAACGCCGCGGCGATGTCGCTCATATGGCCATCCTCGAGTGGGTCGAGCAACCGACCGCCGATGTCGCACCTGTGGCGGCGACGACGGAAGCGGCCAAGTAAGCTTCGCGAGCCGATCCGGCTCGTGTCAGAGAAGGCGTCCCGGCTCATGCGGGGACGCCTTTTTTGTGTCGGTCGGCACGGGATCGGGCGTCGGATCGCGTCCGGCATCCTGTGGTCCGCGCGCGGGCCGGCCAGGAGATGGATTTCTCCGGTCGAGTGAAAGATTTGGCCGGCAGGAGGACTATCCATCCGCAGACAATGACGACTCCTCAACCTTCCGACGATCCGTTCGCGACCAGGCAGAGCCTGTTGAGCCGGCTCAAGGACCTGGGTGACCAAGACGGGTGGCAGGAGTTCTTCGAGACCTATTGGCGGTTGATCTACGCGGTGGCACGAAGGGCCGGCTTGGGCGATGCCGAGGCCCAGGATGTGGTGCAGGAGACGATGGTGGTGGTCGCCCAGCAGATGCCGAGGTTCCGCTATGATCCTGGCCGTGGTTCGTTCAAGGCTTGGCTCCACACGGTCATCCGAGGGCGGTTGTCGCGACATTGGCGGAAAGCCCGGCGCCTTCCTTCGCGGGATGCGGCCGGGAATGGCGAAGGAGTCGGGCCCGGAGAGGAGGTCGCGATGGAGGCGCCCCCGGAGTTCGATGCCCTGTGGCAGACCGAGTGGGAGCGCAACCTGCTCGATGCCGCCTTGCGGCGTGTCCAGACCAAGGTGAGCCCCCGGCAGTTCCTCCTGTTCAGCCTGACCGTGATCAAGCAGGTGCCCTTGGCGACCATCCGTGAGCGTTACGATGCCAGTGTCGCCCAGATCTATCTCGCCCGGCATCGGGTCGGCCGCCTGGTGAAGGCGGAGGTGGCCAGGCTCCGGGCCGAGGAAGGGGATTTCTAGTTCCCGGCAACGGTTTTGACGGCAACTTCCAAGAACTTGCTGCTTGAGAGATCCGACTTCCAACGAGGGCCCGGTCGTGGACGTTCCCGACCACGTGCTGTCGCGGCGGGTCGGTCAGGGTAGCTACGGCGAGGTCTGGCTGGCCCGGAACGTCATGGGGGCTTGGCGGGCGGTGAAGGTCGTCCGTCGGGACAGGTTCTTGTCGGAACGACCTTTTGATCGTGAGTTCAACGGGATCCGCCGCTACGAGCCGATTTCCCGCGGCGCCGAAGGGCTCGTCCCCGTCCTGCATGTCGGACGGGATCCGGCTGCCGGTTGTTTCTATTACGTGATGGAACTCGCCGACCCGGTCGGAGGTGTGATCATGGCCGCCAAGGCGGACCTCCCGACCGCGCGGGGTGACGGCGGAGTCCCGGAGAGCGACCTCGGCGGAGGGGCTTTGGATCCAGAACGCTATGTTCCGCGCACGCTGCGTTCGGACCTGGAGCGGCGCGGACGGCTACCGGTGGATGAGGTCATCGGGGTCGGGTTGGCCTTGGCGGCCGGATTGGCGCATCTCCACCGGAACGGGCTGGTCCATCGCGATGTGAAACCGGCCAACATCGTCTTCGTCCGTGGCCGGGCGAAGCTCGCCGACCTCGGGTTGGTGGGCGATATCAGCGAATCGCGGACCTTTGTCGGCACCGAAGGCTACATCCCGCCGGAGGGGCCGGGAGCCCCGGCCGCCGATCTTTTCGCGCTCGGCAAGGTGCTCTACGAGGCGGTGACCGGGCTGCCTCCGGATGAGTTCCCCAACCCGCCGCCGGATTGGTTGACCGGTGTCGTGCCGCACGACGCGCTGGAACTCCATGAGGTGGTGCTGCGGGCCTGCGACAGCGATCTCGGGCGTCGTTATCGCACGGCAGCCGAACTGCAGGCGGACCTGGCCCTTCTCCAGAGCGGTCAATCAGTCCGGCGAGCCCGGAAACTGGAGCGCCGGTTGCGGACGCTCCGGCGGACCGGGATGGCCGCGGTGTCGGCGATGCTCTTGTTGGGCGCCTTCGCCCTGTCCGCTGCCTATCGCGCGCGCATGGAGCGGGCGAACGCGGCGAAGGCCGATGGGCTGCGTAATCGGGCGGAGCAGGCCGAGCAGGTGTCCCGGCAACGGTTGTCCGAAGCGCAGCTCGCGCAGGCCGGATTAGAAAGGCGATCCGGACTTCCGGGGCAACGCTTCCACGTCCTGGAGCTCATCCGCGAGGCGATCGCCGTCTCCACCAACCTCGCCGAACTCCGCACCGAGGCCATCGCTGCCCGCGCCCTGCCGGACCTGCGCGAGCGTCGTCGGTCTCCGATCGTCGGGCCGCCCGGGCGATGGTGCACCGCGGATGCGGGTTTCGACCGCTACACCCGTGCGCAGGCCGACGGCTCGGTGGGCATCCACGCATGCTCGGATGACCGCCGGATCGTCGTGTTGGAAGGGTCGCGGTCCGAGGGGCTGCTCGTCTGGCCGTTCAGCGCGGACGGTCGCCGCTTGGGCGCGCTCCGGGACGACATGGCCTACGTGTGGGACACGGCCACCGGCCGCCTCCTCTTCCAGCGGACCGTGCCCGGAGTATCCGCCCTGGACCTCACGCCCGACGGCGAGTCGGTCGTGCTCCAGCTGGCATCCGGGGCGCTGCAACAGGTCCGGCTTGCGGACGGCTCGGCGGGACCGCGCATCGACCGCGGTTTCGTGGACGGGGCATTCTGGTTCAGCCCTGATGGCCGGCGGGTGGCGTCGTTCAGCCCGTCGCGCTGCGAGGTGCTGCTGTCCGATGCGGACGGGAGTTCGCGCCAGACCTTGCGGTTGCCTCCGCCGGTCTGCCCGTACGGCCTGCTCTGGACGCCGGACAGCAGCGGCCTGTTGCTCGCGGGCGATGATTTCCGCGG
>CANGMH010000206.1 GCA_947454005.1 Verrucomicrobiota bacterium | reverse complement strand
GCTCATTCAATTTCACCAAGGCGGCAGAGGAAAACAACGCCGAGAACCTGCTGGTTATCCATGACTCATCCTTGGCGACTAGTTACGCCAAAAACTGGCAGGAACATTGCAGGCATGCCGTTCCGTACCTTGGGCGGTGATTTCCCGATTTGGATGCCGGTAGCTGTTCCAAAGTCTCCATCGGTCAGGGTTTTCCCAAAACTAGACGGTCGTCTAAATGTGGGAAAACCGTTGACGCACAGCATTAGAAACGTACATGTATTGCATGAGCAAGTATGTTGCATACCTGAGGGTCAGTACGCGTTCTCAAAAACTCGATGGGTTGGGCATGGAGAGTCAGGACCGAGTGGTGGCAGAGTTCGTGGTTCGGCAGGGCGGTGAGCTGTTGGAGGTGTTCCGGGAGATTGAGTCGGGTTCGAAGACTGACAGCCAACGTCCCGCTCTGGCTGCTGCGCTGAAGCTTGCAGACAAAGCTGGTGCGACGTTGATCGTAGCGAAGTTGGATCGACTCAGCCGAAATGCTGGATTCCTGCTGTCCCTGCAATCAGCGGGTGTAGATTTTGTCTGCTGCGATTGCCCCAACGTCGACCGGTTTACGGTTGGAATCCTTGCCCTAGTCGCGCAAAGGGAACGGGAATTAATTTCTGAGCGGACCAAGCTTGCCTTGCAATCGGCAAAGCTCCTCGGTCGTAGGCTTGGCACTCGAAGTCCTGTCGAGCAGGTGGTACGGATGAACGATGGGGCGAGGCGCGCTTGTCGGAAGTTCGCCATCGAACTGATTCCGGTGGTCCGAGAGATTCGCTCGACCGGCGTCGATACCTTGCAAGGGATTGCCGACTGTCTGAATAGGCGCGGCTACCGCAGCCGTACCGGCGGCAAATTCCACCCTTCGACGGTGCAAAGGGTTTTGCGCAGCGCAGCCTAGGAAGTGGCGACCAAGGCCGGCAAGCGGGGAAGGGGGCAGATGCCAAAACGGTTGTGGAAACACCTGTCAAACCAACCCTCAGTAGGCAAGGAGGACACCTACTCGCGCATCGACTACATCCTGCTGAGCCGCGGGATGGCGCGCTCGTGGCGGCCGGAAGGCAGCTATGTCTTCGCCGCTCCGGACTGGGGCCTTGCCTCCGACCACCGGCCGGTCGTCTGCGAGTTCGTCGTGCCGGATAGGTGAGCGGTCGTCGCGACTAGCCGCGTCCGACCGACCGCCATGCTCCCGAAAGGCGGGACAGCCAGGACGCCTTCGCGATCCGGCGCAGCGGCCGGGACGCCATCTCGCGGAACCCGGACGTCGCGCGGTTGCGGGCGAAACGACCCGCCGATTCGATCCAGACCAACATCATCGCCGTCACCACGACGCGGGCGAGGTCCGTCCCGAGGAACGGGATGCCCACCGGAAGAAGGAAGGACAGCGCCACCGAGATCGCGTTGGGCACGATGAACCCGATCCCGAGGGCACCGCCGACGACCGCGTTGACCGTGCGTCCCTCGAGCGCCAAGTAGGTGGCGATCCAGCGCGACGCGGACAGCGCGCGGAGGAAGACCGCGGCCCAGACCGCGAACTGGATGGCGCGCGAAACGGACCCTTCTTCGCCAAGCGTCCTGGACATCCACCAGAGGTCCACACCGATCAGCACCACGGCCGGTCCAAGGAAGATCCGCCGCGATCCCATCCTCTGTCCGGCGAAGATCCCGCTTTCGTCCAACGGCGTGGTCAGCAGGAGCTCGAGCGCGCCGGAGTGACGTTCTTCGCAGAGGCGTTGGGCGGACTCCGTGACGATCCACACCACGAGCAGCAGGTGGGCGATGGTGATCGCCGCCGGCACGAAATCACCGATCCACATCGAGCCCGCCTTCCAGAGGCCGAACCCGAATCCGCCGATCAACCCGACGAAGAGCATCCATGGATAGTAGGGTTTCCAGATCTCGCGCTGGGAAAGCCAGAGGAAGGGGTTGCGGTCCAGCAGATGCCGCCTCAAGTCCGCACGGCGGACCGGGCCGCCGAAGCGCACCGCCGCCCACGTGCTCCGCCAGCCCTTCGACGGCGCGGCCGCCTTGTCCTGCCAGACGGTCCGCACCCGCCGCGCGACGACCCAGAGCATCAACCACGCGGCCAGATGCTGGGCGATGGCGGCCGCGGCGAACATGCGCCCGGTCACCTGGAACGGCAGCGCAGGAAGGAAACCACCGGCGATGGCCGACACCGATTGCATGCCGACCTGGAAGAAGAGGACGAACGGGCTGGCCAACAACACCGGAGCCGCCTCAACCGCGGTGATCGCGTCGTCCCGCGAGACCAGCCAGATGAACGTGGCCCACGGGAACGCCGCCAAGAAAACGACCGCGCTGTAGGCCAGACCTGTCGCCTGACGCGCGTCCCGGCAGAACGACGACGCCAGCATCCCCGCGGCCAGGCCGACGAAGAGCGCGTTGATCAGCGCCACCCCGAGCAGCGCCACCTGGACCAAGGTCACGCCGCCGAGCAGCACCGGCATGGCGAGCACGGGCAGCACGCCCATCAGGCAATAGCCGGCGTTCGCCGCCGCCGCCGCCAGCTTGCCCAGCACCACGTCCCATCCGCCGAGATCGGTGAGGAAGAGCAGGCCGAGCGTGCCTTCCCGTCGTTCGCGGCTGATGCAATCGCCGGTCAACCCCGGACCGATGAACAGCGCGGCGAAGCCGGTCACCAAGGTCAGCTGCAAGAACACGACCCCGCCGAGCGCGCCCGGCGAGATCGAGTTGCCCATCCCCAGCACGAACGCCGCGCTCCCGAACTGCGCCCGCGTCATCGCCATCGCCTTCCACAGGATGAACGCCGTGAGACCGACGGCGAGCCCGGCGACGGACAACCGCGCCCGCCAGGTCGCCGGACGTCGCGCTGCGACGCGGAGCTCGCGGCCCACCACCGGCCAGGCGTTCTTCACGGATGCCTCCTCGGCGCGCTGGGGCGTCCGGTTCTCATGCGGTCGTCGCGGTTCCGCGCCGGAACCATCCCCGGCTCTGTCCCGGCCGCCGCGTGGCCAGATCGCGGAAATCGGTCGTCAGGCTGCGCCGCGCGCGGACGATGCAGAGGACGTTGTTGGCCGTGCCGATCAGCGCCCATCCGGCGAGCATCCGCGGCGGCGTGAAGAGATCGCCGCGGGCGGCGACCGAACCCATCGCGACCAAGCTCACAAACGCGATGCAGACGAGCCAGGGGAGGATGATCCCGCGCACCAGGACGACCGAGGTCGGGCGGTTGCCCGAGGTCATCCCGCTCCACAGGCCGAGCCAGCACAACGTCACGGCGTCGAAGGCGAGGAAGGCCATCCGCAGCACCCAGAGCAGCGCCCAGTGGAACTGGTCCTCGCTGCTGGAGACATCGCGCGACGCCGAGCCCAGCAGGAAAACCGCATCGACCACCAGCACCGCCACCACCGGCCCGGCGAATTGACGGCGCAACGCCACGAAGCGTCCGCGCAACAGATCCGCCACGCTCAAGGGCGTGGACAACAGCAGCTCCAGCGCACCGTCGCGGCGGTCCTCCGCGAACTGGCGCGGCGCTTCGCTGGCGATCCAGACCTTCAGCACCAGATGGACGAGGATGGAGGTCGTGAGATACGACGCGCCGTTCCACCAATCGTTTCCCACCCAGCGGGCCAGCGACAGGAAGACCACGGCCGCGCCGGCGAGGAAGACCCACACCAACGCCGGCCGGAGCCAATGCCTCGCAGCCAGCCACGCCACCGGGCCCAGGTCGAGCAGCCGCGCGCGGTGACGGTCCTTCGCCGGGCGGTCCGGGAACCGCAGACGCTCCAGCGCCCGGCGCCAGCCGCGCTTCCCGCGGCCCGCTCCCGTGTCCTGCCAGGACCTCGGGAGCCGCCAACTCGCCACTGCCAGGAACAGCGCGGTGAGCACGGCGGTGAAGGCCACGGACCGCCAGAACCCGGCGACGTTCGCTCGATGCTCGACGTCGAAGGTCCATCCGTAGGCCGCGGCCGGGGACATCCACATCACCGTGCGCTTGATCAGTTCGTCCACCGGGTCGGAAGTCTGGCCGGGTCCGATGAGCGCGTGGCGCGCCACCAAGCCGGCGACGGGCATGAGGAACAGCACCAGCATCATGACCACGAAGGTCCCGAGCGCGGCGCGCTTGCCGTCCTTGCTGAAGACCGAGACGCACATCCCGGCGGCGAGGGACATCAGAAGCAGGTCCACCAGCACGAGCACCATGCGCCAGTACTCGCCCGCGCTCACCCCGCCCAAGAGCATCGCCAACGCCAGAACCGGCAGCGAGGCGAACAGGCTGTAGACGGCTCCGAGCGAGCCCGCGGCGAGCTTGCCAAGCGTGACGTCGATACCGCGCAGGTCGGTGAGGAAGAGCAGGCCCAGCGTGCCTTCGCGCTTCTCCGAGCTCACGCTGTCCGCGCTGTGCGTCACCCCCGCGAAGGCGGCGAAGACGAACGACAAGAAGGACAACGTGCCGAAGAGCGGCTTGCCCAGCGCGCCGAGCCCCATCGACCCTTGGAGCAGCAGGAACCACGAGCTGACCAGGATCGCCAGCAACGCCGCGCCGGCGCGGCTCCAATAGGTCCACGACCGACGCGACGCCACGCGCAGCTCGCGTTCGACGACGGGGAGGAGGGTCATGTGTTGGATAGGGTCCGGACGAAGCGTCCGAGGTTCAAGGCCCAAGTCGTCGTCTCCCGGTCGCCTTGATCAACTCAGGTGGCATCCGCGCGGCCGCGACTGTCCGTGCTCCTCCCGGCGACGTCGCAACCGGTCACTGCTTCTTGGTCGGCCGCGGAGGTTCGCCGACGAGAGGCTGCGTGCTGCGCAGGTAGGCGAAGAGGTCGCGCGCCTGTTGCTCGGAGAAACCGTCGAGCAATCCTTCGGGCATGAGCGAGAGCCCGGCGGCCTTGAGCTCCGCGAGGTCGGCACGGGCCAGGTGGACGTTCTGGTTGTCCAAGCCGCGCAGCACGATCATCCGTTCGTCCTGCTCGGCCAGGAAGCCCGACAGAGAACGCCCGTCCTTGGTCTCGACCGAGTAGTTCTCGAAGCCTTCGCGGATCTCCGCGCTCGGGTTCACGATCGCCAGCAGCATGGATCCGAGGTCGGCGCGGTCGTGGACCGTCAGGTCCGGCCCCACCTCGGCGCCCTGGCCGAAGAGCTTGTGGCAGCCGCCACAGGTGGACTGGAACAGCGTGCGGCCTTGGTACGGGTCGCCGCTCCCGATGCGGACCACCTCGATCAGGCGGCGGATCTTCGCCTCCATCTCCGCGGTGGTCGGGCTGCCGGCGTCGGGCCACAGCTTGGCCAGCAACGCTTGGAGTTCGGGCACCCGATGTTGTCTCAGCTTGCGGACGATGTTCGATGGGACGGCCCCGGCGGCGGCCTTGGTGATGCCGGCCACGCCGCTTCCATCGAGCGCTCGAGCCCACTTCAAGGCCCATGCAGGCCGGCTCGCGAGCAAGGTCTGCGCGGTCGCCAACGATCCACCGCCGAGGGCGGCGTAACCATCGAGCACGATGTCGGCGATCGCCGGGTCGTCGTAGGTCTGCAAGCTGGCGAGCACCGCTCGGCGCAGAACGTCGTCCTGTGCCGCGTCGCGATAGGCGCGGCCCAAGGCCGGCAAGGCTCCCGGCACCTTCTGGTCGCTCATCACTCCGAGATAGGCCAGGCGTTCGGCCCGCGGCGCCGTGCTGTCGGCCACGACCGCGATCGCTTTCCGCACCGCATCGGCATCGCCGCTCCGCAGCGCCAAGGCCACCGAACCGACCCCGTGCCGCGCCATCGCCCGGACCAGTGCGTCGGGAAGGCCCGCCAGCGGGCGTCCCTTGTACGCGGCCTCGAACCCGGTCATCAGCCGTCGGCTGTGCGCGACCGATGGCGAGAGCTCGAAGAGCCGCGCGACGGCGAGCAGGTCGCGCTGCGAACCCGCCTGCGCGAACCGGCGCGCGAGACGTTCCAGCAGCTGCGCCTCGACCAACGGGCTCGCCCAGAATGCCGGGTCGGCGAACAGCGCCATCACCGTCTCGGGGTCCGATGCGCACTTCGCTTCGATCGCCCACCAGAGCAGCAGCGGGATGCGGTTGTCGTCGTCGTCCTCGGCCCTCATCGCCAAGGCCCGGACCAGCGGGAGCGCGTCTTTCGCGGGCAGACGTTTCGCCGTGGCAGCGAGTTGGCCGCGGGACTCGAGGACGGGTTCGGTGGCGGCCATCGCGACGAGCCGGGCCGCGACGTCCGGGGAGACCGAGCGTGCGTCGCCGAGCAACCGGACCGCCCAGAGCCTCACGAACGGATCCGCGTGGGCCGTTGCCCGGAGCATCTCCGTCTCGGTGGATCCGCCGCAGCGGTCGAGCGCCCACAACAGTTCCAACGCGTGCTGACCGGAGGCGCGGTGCAGGGCCGCGGACAACGCCGGCACCAGCGATCCGTCGTGCCGGTCGCCGAGGATCCGCAGCGCGGTCTGGCGGACCCAGCGGTTCGGATCCGTCATCCGCTCGATGAGCTGCGTGCCGGTCAGCCGCGAGAGGTCCTCGGCCTTGGACGGTGCGGTCCCCTTGGCCTTCAGCCGGTAGATCCGGCCGTTGCTCGTGTCGATCTGGCCCTCGTGGTTGCGGTAGTGGTTCACCTGCCGGTCGTACCAATCACAAACGTAGATCGCGCCCTCGGGCCCGACCTTGATGTCGACCGGTCGGAACCAGCGGTCATCGCTCGTGACCGGACGCGACACATCCCGCGTGCGGAAGGACGAGCGGTCGGTGCTGATCTCGCTTTCGACGATGCGGCCTTGGATGGGCTCCACGCCGAACAACCGGCCGGCGTACCGGGAAGGCAGCGCGCCATGGTCGTAGACCACGAAGTTGTGCGTGAAGCGCGGGACGCTGTCCTGCGGCATCGCGGTGAAGTAGCCGTAGGCATACGGGTTCGAGAGCGGACCGTGCTTCTCGAACCCTTTCTGGAGATAGGCGCCTTGCTGGTAATGGAAACCGCGCGTGTCGCCGCCGTTGTGGCCGGAGAAGATGCGCCCCTTGCTGTCGATCTCGCAGCCGAACGCGTTGCCGCCGCCTTCGGAGAAGACCTCGTACAGCCGTTTCTCCGGGTGATAGCGCCAGATGCACTGGCCTTGCGAATAGGCGGGCCTCGGGTCCTTCGGTTTCCCATCCGCGCCGTGGACGAGGATGTTCGCCGTCACCGTGCTGCCCTGCGCGCCGTAGAGCCAGCCGTCCGGACCCCAGCGCAGCGAGTTGGCGACGCTGTGGGTGTCCTCGAGCCCGAAACCGGAGAGCCGCACCTCCGGGTCACCGTCGGGCACGTCGTCGTTGTCGGCGTCGCGGTAGAAGAGCAGATAAGGCGGGTTCAGCACCCAGACGCCGCCGCGGCCGCGCTCGACGGCGGTGGCGATGTTGAGGCCGTCGACGAAGACCTTGTGACGGTCGTAGCGGCCGTCGCCGTCGGTGTCCTCGTGGACGGTGATGCGGTCCTTGCCCCGGATGTGACGCGGCGGGGCTTCCGGCACGCGGTCGTACACGGCGCGCCACACGCTGTCATGGCTGACCATCCGCAGACCGGCCGGCGCGGGATACTGGCGGTACTCCACGACCCACATGCGGCCGCGTTCGTCGAAGTTCAGGAAGACCGGCTGCGCGATCTCCGGTTCGGCGAGGACCTGCTCCCATTCCAGGTCGCCGGCCACCTGGAAATGTTTTGTCGCCTCCGCCGGGCTGAGCGCCGGATCCTGGGTCTCTTGCGGAAGGTCCAAGGTGGCGGGCTTCGCGGCGCGAGGCGCGGACGCGGTCGTCGGGGTCCGGGATGGGGCCGCGGCGGCATCCGCGCCGCGGCAGGACAGCGACGCGGCGGAGATCATCGCGGCCGCGATGGCGAGAGCATGGGGAAAGATTCGCATCGGAGGACCGCACAACTGGGCGTGAGACGCGGCCCGATGGCAAGGCCGCGATGCGCCGCGGGCACACCGGACGGCGGCCTT
>CANGMH010000205.1 GCA_947454005.1 Verrucomicrobiota bacterium | reverse complement strand
TTCCTGGGTGGAATCGATCTGGTGGATCAACTGCTCCGGGTAGCACTCGAGCACGGCGCGGGTCTCGCGCTTGTAGGTCTCGAGGCGGGCGCGGATGGTCTCCACGTTGGCGTCGTCGAGACGGTTGTCGCGGAGGGCTCGGCGCTGGAGGCGGTTGATCAACTTGTCCATCACCGGACAGAACAGGTTGAAGACGGCCTTCACCTCGATCAACTCGGCCATGATGCGGGCCTGGTTCGGGTTCCGCGGGATGCCGTCGAGCAACAGGGTGTCCGCCTCGGGGTTGAAGCGGCCGGCGGCGATGAAACCGCTGATCGAGTTGTGCCAGAGCTCGATGGTGGGCTCGTCGGGGACGAGCTGGCCCTTGGAGGCGTACTCGACGAAGACGCGGCCGAGGGGCGAGTCGACGCGCAGGTTGCGGAACGCATCGCCGCAGGAGAAATGGATGAAGTTCGGGACCTGGCCGAGGATCTTGCCCTGGGTGCCTTTGCCGGCTCCGGGTGCCCCGAACAGTAGGATGGCGCGATATCTCATGGGAGGCGTTGGGAGCTGTCGGGCCGCGCCGGGACGGGACGGATCAGGCGGCGTCCTTCGACCGGAGTTTCACTTCGACCATCTCCGCGAACGGCACCTGCACCTCTTGGTTGGTCGCGGTCTTGATGAAGACATCGTTGGCCGAGATGCGGCTGATGCGGACGGCGACGACGCTGTGCTTGCCGGCGGCGATCTCGATGACGAGGTCCTTGTCGGCCTCGCTGGAGACGACGCGGAAGAAGGTCGGGAACTGCGTCTCGAAGAAGCGGCGGTTGAAGGTGATGTCGCCGCGCTTGAAGATCTTGGGCAGGCCCTCCTGCTGCGTGGCGCTGCCGCCGCCCTTGGCGACACCGAGCGCGGACGCGACGCCCCCGCCGCTCGCGGGAGCCGCCCCGCCCACCGGGACGCCCAGATGGGTCTGCTGCACGGCGGTCTCGGTGGCGCTCTCCTGGGCCTCGACGGTGTGGCGCGGCAGGACGAGGAAGATGAGGGGGCCGAGCACCGGCAGGATCGCCGAGATGCCGCACACGAGCGCGACCGGACGCCACTTGAAGCGGGCGATCTCGTAGGCACCGTAGAGGTTCGCGAAGAAGAGGAGACCCAGGAGGATCAAGCCGTTGGGCGAGGTCAGCGCGGCGCCGAGGCCCTTCTTCACCTCGGGCAGCTCGACCCGGGCGGGCTGTTTGACGGGGATCTCCTTGGCCTGCTGCAGTGCGATGGTCTCGGACGGCGGTTCGATGAACGGCTCGACGAAGCGGCGGGCCTTGGGGTTGTCGGCCAGCTCCTTCAGCGTCTCGTCGCTCAGCTTCGCCCAATCGATGCGCGGAGAGAAATCGCCGCTGTCGAGCCGGACGACGAGGCCGTCCTTGTCGGCGGCGGAAAGCTCGCCCTTGAAGACATCGCCGGTGACCAGACGGAATTCGGCGGCCTGCACCATCAGGGCCACCATGGCGCACGACAGCAAGACGAAGACTTGACGGACCGAAGACATGATCAGGCGACCTTGGCAAAGGGCTCCGGCACGGGGAACTAAAAACTTCCGGAGGGCGCGGGACGACGGGGTTCCGATGAGCATGCCGCCGTCTTAGCAAGTGCGTTGCCTAACTTTTTAGGAGAATCTTGCTCAAGGGGCGGGCTGCTTGACCGGGCCTCCGGCGCTCCGCAGCCTAAGGTCGTGTCGCCGCCGTCCCCAGCCGCCCGAGCCCGCCGAGCCGAACAGGCCCGCGGACGCGTGCTCGCCGCTTGGCGCGGGATCGACGTCCGGCCGCTAGAGATCGCCGCGCGTTCCGCCGGACGCCCGGTCGGCCAGCTCATCCCGCAGGTCCTCGCCGGCCTCCGGCTGGAGGAGCGCGTCGCCGAATCGCAGATCCAATCCGTCTGGCAAAAGACCATCGACCCGTTGATCGCCAAGCACGCGCAGCCGGCCGGCCTCGTCCGCGGCACGCTGTTCGTGAACGTCGACAGCAGCACGTGGCTCTCGGAGATCGTCCGCTACCGGCGCCACGAGATCCTCGAGCGGCTCCAGCTCGCCGTCGGCAAGGCGATGGTCCAGAAGATCAGCTTCCGCGTGGGCTGAGGCGGCCCGGCCGGCTCGGCGGACGGCGTCGGGCACAATCGGCTGGAACCTTGGCTGTAACCGCTCGTCCGCCGGCCGGGTCTTCTCCCGGGTAACCACCGTTGCTCAAACCAGCACACACACTCCCCGACCCCATGAAACGCATCCTCACCGCCACATTCCTCTCCTCGTTCGCGCTGACGCTCTGCCTTGCCGACGCCAAGGAAGATGTCAAAGCCGCCGCCAAGAAGCTCGCCGACGCGCCGAACTACAGCTGGACCGCCGTCACCGAGATCGAGGGCGGGCAGTTCACGCCGGCGCCGATCAGCGGAAAGGCCGAGAAGGGCGGGTTCGCGGTGATCACCCAGGAACGTGACGGCAACACGACCACCGCGGTGCTCAAAGGCGACAAGGGCGTGCTCAAGACCGAGGACGGTTGGCAGACCGCCGAGGAGCTCCGCGCCGCCGCGAGCGGTGGCGGCGGCGGCGGCGGCCGGATGCGCGGGCAGCTGCTCCGCAGCCGGATCCCGGGCGACGAAGCGGGCAAGCTCGCCGACAAGGTCAAGGAGCTGAAGGCCTCGGACGGCGTGGTCAGCGGCGACCTCACGGAAGAAGGCGCCAAGGAACTCGCCTCCTTCGGTCGCGGCGGACGTCCCGGCGGACAGGCGCCCGAGCCCAAGAACGCCAAGGGCTCGGTGAAGTACTGGCTCAAGGAAGGCCAGATCTCCAAGGTGCAGGTCAAGATCTCGAGCACCGTGAACATCCAGGGCGAGGACCGGGACATGACCCGCACGACCACCTACGAGCTCAAGGCCGTCGGCACCACCAAGGTCGAGGTGCCCGAGGAAGCCAAGAAGAAGATCGGTGGCTGAACCGGCCACGACCGCACCGATCGCAGGGGCGGGCCTTCCGGGCCCGCCTTTTTTGTGCCGGTGATCCTGCCGCACGCGGCCGCATCGGCCCCGGTGAATTCCGTCGCCTCCCGCCGGCCGCATGCCTAGTTTCACGCCTTCACCATGGAAGCCGCCCGGTATGCCCGCGATCTCGCCGCAGGTGCGGCGCTCGCCGTCGTCGTCTGCACCAGCGCCCCGGTCCTCGCGGCCGCGCCGCTCGTATGGCAGGCCGGCGAAGGGTTCCGCAGCGCCAAGGCCGAGGTCCCGGCGACCGGGAAACCGGGCTTCACGTCGCTCCGGCCGGCCGACACCGGCATCGGCTTCACCAACCGTCTCACCGACGCGATGGTCGCCGCCAACCGCCTGCTCGAGAACGGCTCGGGCGTGGCCTTGGGCGATGTCGACGGCGACGGCTGGGTGGACATCTACTTCTGTCGGCTCGACGGCGGGAACGTCCTGTACCGGAACCTCGGGGGCTGGAAGTTCGAGGACGTCACCGCCGCGTCCGGCGTCGCGTGCCCGGGCCAGTTCTCGACCGGCTGCGCGTTGGCCGACATCGACGGGGACGGCGACCTCGACCTGCTGGTCAACGGTCTCGGCGCCGGCACCCGCGCCTTCCTCAACGACGGCCGCGGCCGTTTCACCGAGGTCGCCGGTTCGAAGCTCGCCAAGAAATCCGGCGCCACCTCGATGGCCCTCGCCGATGTCGACGGCGACGGCGACCTCGACCTGTACGTCACGCATTACCGCACCGACACGGTCAACGACAACCCGCCCGGCCTGCGCATGACCACCGGCCGCGCGCCCGACGGCTCGCCGGTCGTCGAACCGCGCGACCGTTTCTTGGCTCTCCCGAACCCAGGAGGCGCGACCGAGGTGCTCGAGAAGGGCGAGGGCGACCAGTTCTACGTGAACAAGGGCGGCGGCGACTTCATCCCCGCCCCGTGGCACGTCGGCGTGTTCCTCGACGAGGACGGCAACGCGCTGAAGGAGGCACCGCCGGATTGGGGCCTGGCCGCGATGTTCCGCGACCTGGACGGCGACGGCCTGCCGGACCTCTACGTCTGCAACGACTTCGTCTATTGGCCGGACCGCATCTGGCTGAACCAGGGCGGCAAACGCTTCAAGGCCGCGCCGCGGACCGCCTTCCGCCACTACAGCCTGTCGTCCATGGCGGTCGATGCCGCGGACATCGACCGCGACGGCTTCGACGACCTCTTCGTCGCCGAGATGCTCGGCCCGCGCCGGCAGACGCGTGCCTGGCAACGGCCGTTCACCTTGGACGGCATCCTGCCCTGGCCGGTCGCCGACCCGGAGTTCCGCCCGGAGGTCCCGCGCAACACGCTGCATCTGGCGCGCGGCGACGGCACCTACGCGGACATCGCGCCGCTCGCCGGCGTGGCGGCGACCGATTGGACATGGAGCGCCGCCTTCCTCGACGTGGACCTCGACGGCTGGGAGGACCTGCTCATCGCCAACGGCAGCAACCACGACGTCCAGGATGCGGACGTGATGGCCGAGGTCGGCCGCACCGGCGCGTGGCGGACGCCGGAGAAGCGGCTCCAGTTCCTCGGCCGCATGCCGCGACGCGAGGTGCCGAGCATGGCGTTCCGCAACCGCCGCGACCTGACCTTCGAGGACACCGGCGCCGCGTGGGGGTTCGACACCACGGGCGTGGCGCAGGGGATGGCCCTGGCCGATCTCGACAACGACGGCGACCTCGATGTCGTCATCAACTGTCTCAACGCGCCGGCTCGCGTCCTCCGCAACGACTCGTCCGCGCCGCGCGTCGCGGTCCGCCTCAAAGGCGCCGGCGGCAACACCCGCGGCATCGGCGCGAAGATCAAGGTCCTCGGCGGCCCGGTCGCGCAGACGCAGCAGATGATGGCGGGCGGCCGCTACTGCTCGAGCGACGATCCGATGCGCGTCTTCGCCACGGGCACGGCCAAGCGGCTCTCCATCGAGGTCGTCTGGCGCAGCGGCAAGAGGACCGTCTTGGACGACGTGGCGCCGGACCGCATCTACGAGATCGACGAAGCCGCGGCGCGGCCCTCGCCGCCCGCCGTCGCCGCGCCGCCGGCGTTGTTCCGCGATGTGAGCGCGTCCGTCCGGCACATCCACCTCGACGCTCCGTTCGACGACTTCGCCCGGCAACCGCTGCTTCCGCGCAAGCTCAGCACCCTCGGGCCCGGCGTCGCCTGGGCCGATGTCGACGGCGACGGCACGGACGACCTCATCGTCGCCGGCGGCAAGACCGGCCGCACCGTCGTCCTCCGCAACGAAGGCCCGCGCGGGCTGGTGGAATGGACGAACGCTCCGGTGGCGCCGTCCAATCCGCGCGACCAGACCGGTGTCGCCGTGTGGCGGGCCGCGGACGGAGCCGTCCGCATCATCTCCGGCGCGTCGAACTGGGAGGACGCGGACGCGGACGCGGCCCCGTTCGACATCGCGACCCTGAAGGGCGCCGCACCGCCCGTCGCCAAGCTCGCGGTCATCAACCACCTCAATTCCACCGGCCCGGTCGTGCTCGCGGATGTCGACGGCGACGGCGACCTCGACCTCTTCATCGGCGGGCGCGCCGTCGCCGGGCGATATCCTGAGCCCGCGACATCGTTGCTCCTGCGGAACGACGGCGGCGTCTTCGTGGTCGCCCAGACCTTCGCCGACATCGGCCTCGTGAGCGGCGCGGTGTCCACCGACTTCGACGGCGACGGTGATCCCGACCTGGCGCTCGCCTGCGACTGGGGCCCGGTCCGCCTGCTGCGGAACGACGGCGGCAAGTTCACCGATGTGACCGCGGCGCACGGGATGACCGGCATCACCGGCTGCTGGAACGGCATCACCACGGCGGACCTCGACGGCGACGGCAGGATGGACCTGGTCGTCTCGAACTGGGGCCGCAACTGGCGCGTCGACCAACCTTCCTGCAGCGACCTTCCCGCGCGTCTCTACTACGGCGACCTCGCGGACAATGGCGGCGTGCAGACGTTGCTCGCGTCGATGGACCCGCAGCTCTCGATGGTGACGCCGTGGCGCCAGTGGAAGACGGTCGCGGCCCTGCTGCCTTCGGTCGCCTCGCGCGTGCCGGACCACCACTCCTACGGCCGGGCGAGCATCGCCACCGTGCTCGGCGACCACGCCGCCGCGGCGCGCGAGCTGGTCGCGTCGACGTCCGATTCGATGGTCTTCCTGAACCGCGGCGACCGCTTCGAGGCACGGCCGATGCCGATGCAGGCGCAGTTCGCGCCGGCTTTCGGCGTGAGCGTCGCGGACTTCGACGGCGACGGGAACGAGGACGTGTTCCTGGCGCAGAACTTCTCCGGGATGGACATCGAGACCGCGCGGCAGGACGCGGGTGCCGGACTGGTGCTGCTCGGCGACGGTCGCGGCGGGTTCCGCGCGCTCGGGCCGCTGGCTTCCGGCGTCTCCATCCACGGCGAGCAGCGCGGCAGCGCGGTGGGCGATCTCGACGGCGACGGCCGTCCGGACCTGGCGGTGGGACAACAGGGCGGCCCCGTGCGGCTGCTGCGGAACGAAGCCGGCAGACCGGGCGTCCGCGTGGCCCTGCGCGGCCCGGAGGACAATCCCGACGCGGTCGGCGCGATCGTGCGGTTGCGTTCCGGCGAACGCATCGGACCGGCACGCGAGGTCCACGCGGGCCACGGATACTGGTCGCAGGATTCGGCGACGGTGCTGTTGGCCGCGCCGTCGGCACCGACCGGGCTCCAGGTCCGCTGGCCGGGAGGCAGGTCGCAGGAGTTCGCCTGGCCGGCCGGCGCTCGGTCGGTGGAGGTGTCAACCGAGGGCATCCGCGGACGTTGACGCGCAACCGTCTTCGGCTAAGCCTCCCGGACCTATGGGACTTCTCACCGGAAAGCTCGGTATCGTCTTCGGCGTCGCCAACAAACGCTCCATCGCCTGGGCCATCGCGCAGGCCTGGGCCCGCGAAGGGGCGACCCTCGCGTTCACCTACCAGGGCGAACGCCTCAAGGACAACGTCGAGGAGCTGGCCGGGACGTTCGGTGCGGACACGATCATCCTCCCGTGCGACGTGACGCGCGACGAGGACATCGCGTCGGTGTTCGCGCAGGTCGGCGCCAAGTTCGGCCGGCTCGACCTCCTGTTGCACTCGGTGGCCTTCGCGCCGCGCGAGGCGTTGGAGGGCGATTTCTTGGACACGAGCCGCGACGCCTTCAAGGTCGCGCACGATGTCAGCGCCTATTCGCTGATCGCGCTGGCCCGCGGCGCCGCGCCGTTGATGACCGAAGGCGGCAGCATCGTGGCGATGAGCTACTACGGCGCCGAGAAGGTCATCCCGCACTACAACGTCATGGGCGTGGCCAAGGCCGCGCTGGAGGCGAGCACGCGCTACCTGGCGTATTCGCTCGGGCCGAAGAAGGTCCGCGTGAACTGCATCAGCGCCGGCCCGATGAACACGCTCGCGGCCCGCGGCATCGCGGGATTCGGCGACATGCTCAAGCACTACGAGGCGCACGCGCCGCTCAAGCGCAACGTGCTGCCCGACGAGCTGGGCGCGACCGGCGCGTTCCTCGCCAGCAACGGCGCGGCGGCCATCACCGGCCAGGTGATCTACGTCGACGCCGGCTACCAGATCATGGGCATGTGAACCGGCGCGGCGCGGGCTCCCCTGCGATCGTGCGCGCCGCGGGCCGTTTCCGGGGTTGAAGCCGGACGCGGCTTGGCGCGTCATGCGGACGTGCACCCGTTGTTCCGCTCCCGTTCCCTGCTCGCCGGTCTTCTCCTGTTCTTCGCCGGACCGCCGGCCGCCCGCGCGGTCGACGCCCTGTTCGCGCCGACCAACCTCGTCGCTTGGTGCATCGTGCCGTTCGACACCAAGAAGCGGGGACCCGAGGAGCGCGCCGAGATGCTGCAGCGGCTCGGCATCCGGCGGCTCGCCTACGACTGGCGGTCCGAGCATGTTCCGACCTTCGACGCCGAGGTGGCGGCCCTCGGGAAACGCGGCATCGAGCTGACC
>CANGMH010000204.1 GCA_947454005.1 Verrucomicrobiota bacterium | reverse complement strand
GGACATCTATCAGGTCAACCTCACCAAGATCGCCACCGAGTTCGTCGCCTATCTGGAGCAGATGCGCTCGCTCGACCTCGAGGTGGCGGGCGAGTTCCTGGTGATGGCGGCCACGCTCATCTACATCAAGAGCCGCGAACTGCTCCCGGTCGAGCAGCAGGCCCTCGTCGATGCCGAGGACGACGACGGCGACGACCCGCGCTTCGAGCTGATCCGCAGGCTGGTGGAGTACAAGAAGTTCAAGGACGCCGCCGCCCAGCTTCAGGTCCGCGAAGGCGACCAGGAGAACATCTACGAGCGCCGGCCGGCGAAGCCCGAGTTCGAGCCGGTGGACGCCCCGGCCCAGGCCCCGGTGTCGGTCTTCGACCTGATCGGGGCGGTCAGCCTCATCCTTAAACGGTTCCACGCCCGCGACGACATCCGCGAGATCGACGCGGATCCGTACACCGTCAGCGAGAAGATCGAGACCCTGCGGACGCTGCTGGCGGAGCGGGGCACCTTGCGCTTCAGCGAACTGTTCGCCTCCGCCCGCAGCCGCGCCGAGGTGGTGGTCACGTTCCTGGCCATGCTCGAGCTCACACGGCTCAAGCAGCTGTCCTTGTCGCAGGACGGCGAGTTCGGCGAGATCGAGGTCTCTTCGGCGCCTCCGGCGGCCGCGCCGAAGGCCGAGGTCGAACCCGAGGCCGGACCGGTCCAGTTGGAACTTGCCGACGCGGTGCCGTCCGAGGCGGCTTCTCCTGATTCGCTGCCCGAATCCGTGCCCGTCGCTGCGGCGTCCGACGAGCCCCAGGCCGCCTAGGCCGCACTTTTCAAATGGTCCAACAGCTCTTCTTCATGGAACTGAAGTTCGTCCTCGAATCGCTGCTGATCGCGGCGCCGAAGCCGCTCTCGCCGGCGGAGCTGCGCGACGTCCTGACCAAGGCCGCCGACGAAGAAGGCGCGGCGGAACACGTCCGCGCCTGCCGGAAGCTTCCGTTGGAGAAGATCAGCGAGGCGCTGGCGCAGTTGGCCCAGGACCACGAGGCGGCCGCGCGGAGCTACCGGCTCGTGTGCGTCGCGGGCGCTTGGCAGTTCGTGACGCTGCCGGAGTCCGCGCCGTGGCTGCGCGCGTTCGTCGGGGTGAAGAACCGTCCGACCAAGCTGTCCCAGCCGGCGCTGGAGACGCTCGCGGTGATCGCCTACCGGCAGCCGGTGACGCGCGCCGAGTGCGAGCAGATCCGCGGCGTCGCCGTCGACGGCGTGATCGCAACGCTGAAGGAGCGCGGCCTGATCGAGGAGGCCGGGCGCGCGGAAGTCATCGGACGACCGATGCAATACGCCACGACCACGGCGTTCCTGGAGTACTTCGGACTCGCGAGTCTCGACGGGATGCCCGCGGCGGACGAGCTGCGGCGCATCCCGGTCGTCCGACCGGAGTCGTTGCTCACCGTGGATCCCGGCCTCGCGACCGCGCCGCCCCAGGAACTGGCGCTCGGCGAGGCGACTCCGCCGGCGGATGCGGCGGTGGTCGAGCCGACCGATGCGCCTTCCGGGACGCCGGCCGAAGCTCCGGCCACGGAGCCGACGTGTGAGCCCCAACCGTGACCAAGAGGGCCGGCCGCCGATGGCGCCGGATCGCGAGCCCGCTCCGGCGTGAGCGCCGAAGCGTTGGTTGGGGACGCGGACGAAGCGTGGAGTCGCGCCTGGCCGGGAGGGCGGACTTTCCAGTCCGCCGAGCGTCCGCTGTTTCCCAGCGCGAAGATCTGATCCCATGCCCTGCGGAGTCCGGCATGGCGAGACGACCGGTCGAAGACTTGCGCCGCAAGCGTCCGCTAATTCCCATCGTGCCCGGCTCCGGCTTTGGCTTGACCGCGGGGAGCAGCGGGGCCCATAGCGTCGTGGCATCCGCCCGTTGAAGACATCCCGCTCCAGTCCTTCGCCTAGTTCCGCCCATGCGTTCCGAGGATTGACCTTCGAACCGCACGATATCTCGGCGCAACTGGACGCCTCGGGGTTGTACCAGTTGCCGTTCCAGCGCGAGTTCCCGCTCTCCGTCCGGGCGTTCCATTACCGGTCCGGCCGGTTCACCCAAGGGGCCACGTGGCACGAGCAGCTGGAGCTGTTCTGTCCGATCTCGGGCTCGGTGGGCGTGAGGATGGGCGACCAGATGGTGCGACTGGGGCCGGGCGACCTGCTGGTGGTGGACAACCAGAAGCTCCACAACGTGATCGACGAGCCCGGGCTCG
Organism: Verrucomicrobiota bacterium; assembly: GCA_947454005.1. Lineage (GTDB taxonomy): Bacteria > Verrucomicrobiota > Verrucomicrobiia > Limisphaerales > UBA9464 > CAIVQB01. The sequence goes on along the minus strand of CANGMH010000204.1, from coordinate 5,766 downwards.
ATGCGCAGGTGGTGGTGGTGAGCTTCCTGCCGGAGCTGGTCTACAGCCTCGGGTCGCTGTCGCATGACTTCGCGTTCCTGCTGCCGTTCTACGCGCAGCTGGAGGACCGCCCGCATGTGCTGCGCGGCACCGAGGTCGCCGGTCCGGAGGCGGCCGCCGCGCTCCGGCAGCTGGCCGAGGAGTTCTTCCGGGGGCCGGCGGCGCCGTACCGCGAGGCGGCGTGCAAGGCGCGCCTGCTCCTGCTGCTGTCGGTGCTGCTCCGGCGGTTCCAGGACGCCGACGTGATGCGGTGGCAGTTCGAGCGGCGGCGCCAGATGGCGCACCGGTTCAGCAAGCTCCTCGCGCACATGCGGGATCCCTCGGCGACGAAGCTCCCGCTGGCCGCCGCGGCCCGGATGTGCGGCATGAGCACATCGAAGTTCACCCGCAGCTTCAAACAGGTCGCGGGCATGCCCTATCTCGCCTTCCTGACCCATCTGCGCCTGGCCGAGGCCGCCCGGCTGCTCCGGATCGGCGACCGCACCATCGCGGAGGTCGCGGACCTCCTGGGCTTCTCCGACCAGAGCCATTTCGACCGCCGCTTCAAGCGAGCCTTCGGGGTGACGCCGAGCCAGTTCCAGAAGCAGGACCGGGTCGCGGGTTGAGCAGAACGTTCAACAGTTCGGCGGGCGTATCCAATCGGTCGCGCGGCTGGCGACCGTAGCGTCGGGAAATGGAATCCCGTATCGCGTCGAGCGACCTTGTTCCATGGCCGCTCTCCGCGGACCGGGAGCCCGGCGTCCCGGCGACCTCGGGTCGTTCGGCCACTGCACCGGGTGATCCGGAGGGTGGACCTGACCAAGATCCGTCCGCAGTCTCCGTTCCTCGATCATCCCCATGAAGCCACGTCTCCTCGCGCTCCCGTTCGTGCTCGCCCTCGCGACGTTCGCGGCCGTCGCCGCCCCGTTGCCCCGGCTCAAGGTCAGCGACAACCACCGCTTCCTCGTCACGTCCGCCGGCAAGCCGTTCTTCTGGCTCGGCGACACGACCTGGGAGCTCTTCCACCGGTTGGACCGCGAGGAGGCCGGGCGCTTCTTGGAGAACCGAGCTGCGAAGGGCTTCAACGTCGTGCAGGCCGTGGCGCTCGCCGAGTTCGACGGCCTGACCGCGCCGAACGCCTACGGCCGTCTACCGCTGAAGGACAACGACCCGCTCCGGCCGGACGAGGAGTACTTCAAGCACGTCGATTGGATCGTCGCGAAGGCCAACTCGCTGGGCATCTACGTCGGGTTCCTGCCGACCTGGGGCGACAAGTGGAACAAGAAATGGGGCGCCGGGCCGGAGGTCTTCACGCCGCAGAACGCCGAGACCTACGGTGAGTGGATCGGCCGGCGCTACAAGGACGCCGGCCTGGTGTGGATCCTCGGCGGCGACCGTCCGGTCGAGAACGACGGCCACAAGGAGATCATCCGCGCGATGGCGCGCGGGCTGCGCAAGGGCGACGGCGGCGCGCATCTCATCACCTTCCATCCGACCGGCGGCAGCGGCTCGAGCGTGCCCTTCCACGACGAGGCATGGCTCGACTTCAACATGCGGCAGAACGGCCACAACCCGGAGTTCACCGGCCGCTACGACAAGACGCGCGAGGACCACGATCGCACGCCGGTGAAGCCCGTGCTCGACGGCGAGCCCATCTACGAGGGGCATCCGGTGTCCTTCGACGCGAAGAAGCACGGCCACTCCGTCGCGGCGGACATCCGGCGGCCGTTCTATTGGGACGTCTTCACCGGCGGGTTCGGCCACACCTACGGACACCACTCCGTGTGGTCCATGCACAGCTCCAAGCACAAGCCGGTCAACTCCCCCATCATGCCGTGGACCGAGGCGATCGACGAACCCGGCGCGTCCCAGGTCGGCATCGGCCGACGGCTGATGGAGTCGCGTCCCTTCCTCACGCGCATCCCCGACGACTCGGTGCTCGTTCCGACCGAGTACCCGACCTTGGTGCCGGGGGCGGGCACGCGACGCTTCGTCGCCACGCGCGACGCGGGCGGCAGCTACGCGATGGTCTACGTGCCGGTGGGCCGCACCTTCAGCGTCCGCATGGACAAGATCTCCGGCGCGAAGGTGAAGGCCTGGTGGTTCGACCCGCGCAACGGGAAGGCCACGGTCATCGGCACCTTCGCGAACCGGGGCGAGCGCGTCTTCACTCCGCCCGCGCCCGGCGAGCTGCTCGACTGGGTGCTGGTGCTCGACGACGCGGCGAAGAAGTTCCCCGCCCCGGGCAGCCGCAACATCCACTGAACGATCGATGTCGAATGGGTGCCGGTCCTGGAGGACGCGGATCGGAAGCCTACGGAACGTCCCAAAACTACTCACCGACCATGACCACCGTGTTCCGCATGGGATTGCTTGCCCTCGCGTTGACCGCCGTCTGCGGGGCTGTCGAGCCCGCGATCCCCCGCTACTACGACCTGCGCCTTTACACGGTCACCTTCGGCAAGATGGACGGCGTGATGGAACGTTTCCGCGGCACGGTCGATCCGGTGCGCCGGAAGCACGGCATCGAGACCGTGGGCTATTGGTCCGCGCCCGGCACCACCAACGGCGGCACCTTCGCGTACCTGTTGGCGGCCCGGAGCAAGGAAGGATTGCAGGAGCAGGAGAAGGAGTTCGGTGCGGACCCGGATTTCCAGAAGGGCTACGCGGCTTCGAGCCAGAAGCACGGCAAGACCGTGGACTCCATCGTGTCGGTGCCGCTGGACGTGGACCCGACCGCGAAGTTCGATCTCGCGGCATCCCCGAAGCCGCGCGCCTTCGACCTGCGCATCTACTCCGTGCTGCCCGGCAAGCTGGATGCCTTTCGCGACCGGTGGCGGGACCACGCGGTCCCCATCTACGAGCGACATGGCTTGCACAGCATCGGCTGGTGGGTGGCGGCGAAGAAGGATGCCGTGGGAAACGACCAGTTCATCTGCCTGCTCGCCGGCGAAAGCATCGGGTCGATCCAGAGGTCCATCGGCGAGTTCCACCAAGATCCCGAGTGGCAACGCGTGGAGAGGGAGACCGAGATGGACGGCAAGTTGCGCAGCGGGGTGACCGCCCACAGACTGGCACCCACCGATTTCTCCAAGCTCAGATGAAGACACCCGTTTCGATCCTCGCGCTGTTGTTGGGCTTCCGCGCCGCCTCTGTCGCCGCCGAAGATTGGACGCAGTTCCGCGGGTCCGACCACCAGGGACATTCCGCGGAGACCCACGTCCCGCTGACGTGGAGCGCGACCGAGAACGTGGCGTGGAAGACGGCGATCGCCGGCGAGTCGTGGTCGTCGCCCATCGTCCTCGGCGACCGCGTGTTCGTCACCACGGCCACGGAGGACGGCCAGTCCTGCCGCGTGGTCGCGTTGGACCGGAAGTCGGGGAAGATCCTCTGGGACAAGGAGGCCTTCCGGCAGGCCACGCGCAAGAAGGAAGGACGCAACAGCTACGCCACGCCCACGCCCGCGACCGACGGCGAGCGCGTCTACGCCTGTTTCGGCGACGGCAGTTTCGCCGCGTTCGACCTCGCCGGCGGCCTCGTCTGGACGAACCGCGAGCACCGGTTCTACAGCCAGCACGGGCTCGGCACCTCGCCCATCCTGCACGACGGCCTGCTGATCATGGCCCGCGACGGCAGCGACGACGGCGAGGACAAGAAGCTCGGTTGGCAGACGCCTTGGGACCGGTCCTATGTCCTGGCTCTCGATGCGAAGACGGGCAAGGAACGCTGGAGGACGAAACGCGGCCTCTCGCGCATCTCGCACGGTGCGCCGGCCATCTGGACCCCGTCCGGCGGCCGCGCCCAGGTCGTCAGCGAGGCCGGCGACGTGGTGCAAGGTTTCGACCTGCGCACCGGCGAACGGGTCTGGACCAGCAAGGTCCTCGGCGAAGGCAAGGTGCCGTCCACGGTGGTCGGCGACGGGCTCGTGTTCACCAGCGGCGGATGGGGAGGCAAGGAGACGACCAAGGCCTTCAAGCTCGGCGGCGTCGGCGATCTCGATGAGACCAACCTGGTGTGGGAACAGAAGAAGGGCATGCCCAAGGTGCCGTCGCTGATCCATGTGCGACCGCATCTGTTCGGCATCACCGACGGCGGGGTCGCGACCTGTCTGAAGGCCGACACCGGCGAGCTGGTGTGGCAGGAGCGCGTGGGCGGGAACTTCTCCGCGTCGCCGGTCGCCGCCGCGGGCCGCATCTACTTCGTCGGTGACAACGGCGAGACCACCGTCATCGCCGCCGCGCCGGAGTTCAAGGTGCTCGCCAAGAATCCGCTCGGCGAACGGGTGCAGGCCTCGCCGGCCGTCGCGTCGGGACATCTCTTCATCCGCACGGAAAAGAATCTGTTCTGCATCGGTGACCGTTGACCGGCATCCCGTCTAGGGTCGTGCACCTGCCCCGCATGAAGGCCCTCACGTCATTCCGACCGATCGTCTGCGCGATTGCGATCACCTCGTTCAGCCTCTGGAGCCGAGCGGCCGGGGCATCCGGTCTCCAGCCCTTCAACACCGAGCGCGCCACCAACGGCCCGATGCCGGTGGCCGAGGTCGTCGCGCAGTCGAGATTGCCGCCCGGCTTCAAGCTGTCGGTCTTCGCGTCCGAGCCGGACGTCCGGCAACCCATCGGCATGGCCACCGATGCGCGAGGGCGCCTTTGGGTCGCGGAGAACTACACCTACTCGGAGCACAAGGTGGGTTTCCACAAGGAGCTCCGGGACCGCATCGTCGTCTTCGAGGACACCGACAACGACGGGCGCTTCGACAAGCGGACGGTGTTCTGGGACGGCGCGGAACGGTTGACGAGCGTCGAGGTCGGCCTCGGCGGCGTGTGGGCGCTGGCGTTGCCGAACTTGTATTTCATCCCGGACGAGGACGGCGACGGGGTCGCCGACGGCCCGCCGCGGATCGTCCTCGACGGCTTCGAATCGGCCGTCGGCCATCACACGGTGGCGAACGGGCTGCGTTGGGGTCCGGACGGGTGGCTCTACGGACGCCACGGCATCCAGAGCACCTCGCGCATCGGGCCGCCCGGCACGCCCGCCGAGCGGCGCACCGCGATGAACGTCGGCATCTGGCGCTATCATCCGACGCGGCGCGTCACCGAGGTCGTCGCCCAAGGGACGACGAATCCGTGGGGCATGGACTGGGATGCGCGCGGCGAGCTGTTCTTCATCAACACCGTCATCGGCCATCTCTGGCACGTGATCCCGGGCGCCCATTACCGGCGCATGTACGGCGACGATCCCGTCGCGCATGTCTACGAGCCGGTCGAGCAGACGGCCGACCACGTCCACTGGGGCGCCGGCGAGACCTGGACCGACGTGCGCAAGGGCGTGACCGATGTCACCAGCGCGGCCGGCGGCGGACACGCGCACACGGGTCTGTTGATCTACCAAGGAGGCCGGTGGCCGGAAGCGTGGAACGACAAGCTGCTCACCATCAATTTCCACGGCCGCCGCCTGAACGTCGAACAGCTCGACCGGCAGGGCAGCGGCTTCGTCGGGCGGCACAACCCCGACGCCTTCTTCTTCGCGGACCCGTGGTTCCGCGGCATCGACCTCGTCGCCGCGCCGGATGGCGGCGTGTTCGTGAGCGATTGGAGCGACGCGGGCGAATGCCACGACGACGACGGCATCCATCGCACCAGCGGCCGCATCTACAAACTCAGCTACGGCGACACGAAGAAGGGGAGCGTCACCGACCTGTCGACGTTGGGCGATGTCGATTTGGCGAGACTCCAGGGCAGCGCCAAT
>CANGMH010000203.1 GCA_947454005.1 Verrucomicrobiota bacterium | reverse complement strand
CTGCCGGTGAGTTTCCGGGTGGTCCGCGGACCTGCGAAGATCGCCGGCACCACGGTGACCGCCACGAACATCGGCGCCATCGTGCTGGTCGCCGAGCAGACGGGCGATGCCGGGTACGCTCCCGCCCGCGCCGAGCGGACCTTCAACCCCGGCAACGTTTCGCTCATCCCCGTCGGCGAGTGGCCCGGCGTCCGTCGGGGCAGCGCCCGAAAGGTCTGCATCTCCGGCTCGTATGCCTACGTGGCGACCGGCAGCCTGGTGATCTTCGACATCTCCGCCCCATCCGACCCGGTGCCGGTGGGCAGCTTCGGTCCAGGCGATATCCGCGATCTGCAAGTGGTGGGCAACCTCGCCTATGCGGCGGACCGGAGTTCGGGATTGTTGGTGCTGGACGTGAGCGACCCCAAGAAACCGGTACGATTGAGCACCTCCGGCGCACAATTTTATCCCAACGCCGTCCACGTCGCCGGCGACCGGGCCTACGTGGCCTATGACTATGGGGACGGCTTGGTCTTCGACGTCAGCAATCCGGCCAAACCGGTCCGGGCCGGGGTTTTCGGGACCGACGACACCGCCCGTGGCCTCCAAGTTGTGGACGGGCGCCTCTACGCGGCAGCATCGACAAGCGGTTTGCACGTGTACGACCTGAGCCAACCGGGACAGCTCCGGTACCGCGGGACCTTCGACACCCCCGGCAGCGCCAGCGATGTCGCGGTGGTGGGGCACTTGGCCTACGTGGCGGATGGCGTCGCCGGCCTGCAGGTGCTGGACGTGGCCGATCCGGCGAAACCTGTCCGGCTCGGCGGATATGACACCGGCGGCCTTGCCCTCGGCGTGCAGGTCGCCGGCGGTCTCGCCTATGTGGCCGACGACACAGGCGGCTTGCTCGTGCTCGATGTGAGCGATCCGGCGAACCCGAGACGGCGCGGTGGTTTCGACACCGGTGGCTCCGCGAAGAATGTTCAGGTGGTAGGGGATCTCGCCTACATCGCGGATTCGACTTCCGGTCTGCTGGTGCTCGATGTGAGCGACCCCGCGAAACCGGTTCGCCGGGGCGGCATCGCCACCGGAGGCTGGGCGCAGCGCATCCAGATGGTCGGGAACCTCGCCTACGTGGCCGATTCCGATGCGGGTCTACTGGTGCTCGACGTGACCGATCCGATCCGACCGGTCCGGCGCGGCAGCATCCTCACCGACCGTTATGCCCTGGATGTGGATGTGGTTGGATTCCTCGCGTACGTGACCACGACGGAGGGCCTGCAGGTGCTCGACGTGAGCGATCCAGCGAAGCCCGTCCTCCGCGGTGCCCTCCGCATCGATGGCTTCCCTCAAAAGCTGCAGGTCGACGGCAACCTCGCCTACATGGCCGTCAGCACACCCGGTTTGGTGGTGCTCGACGTGGGCGACCCGGCGGCTCCGTTCCGCCGCGGCAGCATCGCGACCGGAAGCGGTGCCTATGATGTCCAGGTCGTCGGAAAATCGGCTTACGTGGCCGCCTTGAACGCCGGCCTCGTGGAGGTCGACGTCAGCGATCCGGATGCGCCGCGACGTGTGGGCGAGTTCGCGACGGACGGAACCGCCCACGCCCTGCAGATATCGGGCGATCTCGCCTACATCGCAGACGGCTTCGCGGGGATGCAGGTGTTCGACGTGAGCAAACCGGCTGGCCCCATGCGCCTTGGTGGGTTCAACACCCCCGACTTCGCACTCGGCATCCACGTGACCGGCGACCGCGCCTATGTCGCCGATGGCTCCGGCGTGCAGGTGGTTGATGTCAGCGACCCCCGACACCCCCTGCCCGTCGGAGCGTTTTTCAACAAATTCCCTTGCCCGGCTTGCCAGGCTGATGATGTGAGAGTGGAAGGTGACCTGGCCTACCTGGCCAACGGGGGCGGCGGGCTTCTCATCTTGCGCGTGCGCGAAGGCATCTCGCAGAGCCTCGACTTCGGACTGCCCGTGAGCGTGTCCTCCGATGTTTCACCGCTCACGCTCTCCGCCACGGCGAGCAGCGGACTGCCGGTGACGTACTCCGTGCTCTCCGGGCCGGCGACCTTGGTCGGGGATCGATTGACCCTGACCAACCAAGGCCTCGTCATGCTGCGGGCGGAGCAGGCGGGCGACCTCCAGTTCCTTCCCGCCACTCTGGAGCAGTACCTCTCCGTCCTGCCGCCACGTGCACCCGCCACGCTCACCGACATCGTCGTGGATGCGGACGGAAAACTCCGCTTCCACCTCGGCGGTATGGCCGGCGCGCACTATGCGATCGAGGAGAGTCCCGACCTGAAGACGTGGACACGCAGCTCCAGCCAGTCGGCCCCGGCGACGGTCGAGTTGCTCCTGCCCGTCGGGAGCGCCCCGAGGTTCTACCGCGCGGTGTCGGTGCCGTGAACCGGGGCCCCGGGACGCGTGTGCCGCCTGCCGTTCCTGAGCCGCGGCAGGCGGCAGGTTTGGCCCCGGCTTCAGCCGGCGGTGAATTCCAGCACGCCATCTTTGCCGGCGGTGGCCTTCACGATGTCGCCGGACTTGAAGTCGCCGGCGAGCAGGCGCTGGGCGAGCGGGTTCAGCAGGTGGTCCTGGATGGCGCGCTTCAGCGGACGCGCACCGAACTGCGGATCGTACCCTTCCTCCGCGAGCAGCTTCTTGGCGGGATCGTCGACCTGGAGGGCGATCCCTTGCGCGGTCAGACGCTTGAGCAGACGCGCCAGCTGGACGTCCACGATCCGGGTCAGCTCCGATTCGTCGAGGCTGTGGAAGATGATGGTGTCGTCGACGCGGTTGAGGAACTCGGGCCGGAAGTGCCGCTTGAGCTCGGCCACGACCTTGCCCTCCATCGCCTGCTTGGCGCCCACAGTCGTGCGGCCGTCCATGAAGTACTCCTGGATGATCGGCGAGCCGATGTTCGAGGTCATCACGACGATGGTGTTCTTGAAATCGACGGTCCGGCCCTGGCCGTCGGTGAGACGGCCGTCGTCGAGCACCTGGAGCAGGACGTTGAAGACGTCCGGATGCGCCTTCTCGATCTCGTCGAAGAGGACGACCGAATACGGGCGGCGGCGGACGGCCTCGCTCAGCTGGCCGCCTTCCTCGTAGCCGACGTAGCCCGGAGGCGCGCCGACGAGCCGCGCTACGGTGTGCTTCTCCATGTACTCGGACATGTCGATGCGGATCATCGCCAGCTCGTCGTCGAACAAGAACTCGGCGAGCGCGCGGGCGAGCTCGGTCTTCCCGACGCCGGTCGGGCCGAGGAAGATGAACGAGCCGATGGGACGGTCGGGGTCGCCGAGACCGGAACGGGCGCGGCGCACGGCGTTGGCGACGGCATGGATGGCCTCCTTCTGGCCGATGACGCGGGCGCTCAGGCGCTCCTCCATCTTCACGAGCTTGGAGCGCTCGCCCTCGAGCATCTTGGTCACCGGGATCCCCGTCCACGCCGCCACGACCTTGGCGATGTCCTCTTCCGTGACTTCCTGCCGGAGCAGCGACGGCAAGCGGCCGGGATCGGCGGCCTTGCCGTCGGCCGCGGGTTGTCCGGCCACCTGCGCGCTGATGTTCGCGAGTTTCTTCTCGAGGTCGGGGATCTTGCCGTACTGGATCTCGGCGGCCTGGGTCAGGTCGCCTTTGCGACGGGCCTGCTCCAGCTCCGTCCGGGCCTGCTCCAACTGCGCGCCGACGACGCTCACGGCGTTGATGGCGGCCTTCTCGTTCTGCCAGCGGCCGGTCAGCGCGGTGGATTTCTCCTTCAGGTCCGCCAGCTCGGTGTCGAGTTTCTTCAGGCGTTCCTTGCTCGCGGTGTCCTTCTCCTTGGCGAGCGACGTCCGCTCGATCTGGAACTGGAGGACCTGGCGATCGAGCTGGTCGAGCTCGGTCGGTTTGGAATCCAGCTCCATCTTGAGGCGCGACGCCGATTCATCGACGAGGTCCACCGCCTTGTCGGGCAGGAACCGGTCGGCGATGTAGCGGTGGGAAAGCGTGGCGGCGGCGACCAGCGCGGCGTCCTGTATGCGCACGCCGTGGTGCGTCTCGTAGCGCTCCTTGAGGCCGCGCAGGATGGCGATGGTGTTCTCGACCGACGGCTCGGCGACGAAGACGGGCTGGAAGCGCCGTTCCAACGCGGGGTCCTTCTCGATGTGCTTCCGGTACTCGTCGAGCGTGGTGGCGCCGACGCACCGGAGCTCCCCGCGGGCGAGCTGGGGTTTGAGCATGTTCGCGGCGTCCGCGGACCCTTCGGCCTTGCCGGCGCCGACGATGGTGTGGAGCTCGTCGATGAAGAGGATGATCTGGCCCTCGCTGGCGGTGACCTCCTTGAGGAACGCCTTGAGGCGGTCCTCGAACTCGCCGCGGAACTTGGCGCCGGCGACCATGGCGGCGAGGTCCATCGCGATCACGCGCTTGCCCTTGAGGGATTCGGGCACGTCGCCGTCGACGATGCGCTTGGCGAGGCCTTCGACGATGGCGGTCTTGCCGACGCCGGGCTCGCCGATGAGCACCGGGTTGTTCTTCGTCCGGCGGGTGAGCACCTGCATGACACGGCGGATCTCGTCGTCGCGGCCGATCACCGGATCGACCTTGCCGAGCCGGGCCAGGGCGGTGAGGTCTTTGCCGTACTTCTCCAAGGTCTGGAACTTGTCCTCGGGATTCGGATCGGTGACCCGCTGGTTGCCGCGCAGGTCGACCAGGACCTTCAGCACGGCATCCCGCTTGAGCCCATGCGCGGCGAAGATCTTCTTCAACGCGTCGCCGCCCTTGTCGATCAGGCCTAGCAGCAGGTGCTCGGTGGAGACGAACTCGTCCTTGAGCTTCTTCGCCTCCGCGGTGGCGGCGGCCAACGAGTTCTGGAGGTCCTGCGAAGGATAGGTCTGCGCGGAGCCCTGGACTTTGACGCGCCGGCCGAGCTCGGCCTCGAGGCCGGCGGTGAACGCATCGAGCTTCACCCCGAGCTTCAGGAGGAGCTGCGGCGCGAAACCGTCCTGCTGCTCCGCGAGCGCGAGCGCGAGGTGCTCGCCGTCGAGCTGCTGGTGCGAACGCGACTGGGCGAGTTCCTGAGCGGCCTGGAGCGCTTCTTGGGCCTTGATGGTGAATTTGTCGGTTTGCATCCCTTGGCTGTCGCACACGGGATGCCACATCGGCGACGCCGCATTTGGCGGACATCACGCGGGAATTGGGCGGCGTTTGCGCCGCGGTGTGCCGCGGCGGCGATTACGACTGCGCCGCGTCTGTGCCGCGCGGCGCTCCACAAAACGGGAACGTCATGTCTTCACGGAAAGCTTCCGCTGCTGAGCGGGCCCGCGACCAATCGAGACGTGTGAGCGCGAACGCCACGATGCCGATGAACCAAATCTCCTTCACAGGCGAGCGCTTCGACGCGATGAGCATCCGGCGATGGAGGGAGAAGGTGTTCGGAGACCAGAAGACCGGCCCCCAAACATGCTGACGCCAGCGTCGACCTCAGTAGCGCGGAATGGCTGGGTCCACGTCCGTGCTCCAGCGGTCGATGCCGCCGGCGAGGTTCGACAGCCGGGTGAATCCTTGGCTGCGAAGGAATCCGATGGCGTGCGCGCTGCGGACACCGTGGTGGCAATAGACGACCACCTCGGCGTCCTTCCAGCCGGCGATGTCCTCGGTGCGCTCGGCGAGTTCGCTGAGCGGCAGCAGCGTCGAGCCGGACAGCGCACAGAAGGCATGCTCCTCCACTTCACGCACGTCGAGCAGGCGCGGCGGGTTGGGAGATCGGAGCCGCTCGGCGAGTTCGGAAGGAATCATGGCGGGGAAGTGATCAGTGATCAGTAGTCAGTGATCAGTGAACCGAGGAATCGATCGTAGGGTACGTTCACCGCTTCACCGGGCACTGAATACTGATTACTGTTTACTGATCACTGATCACTTCTTCACTCATCACCTCCCCAGCTCAGGCATCGAGGCCGGCGAGGTAGCGTTCGGCCTCGATGGCGGCGGCGCAGCCCATGCCGGCGGCGGTGATGGCTTGGCGATAGACCGAATCGGCGCAATCGCCGGCGACGTAGACGCCCGGCACGCTGGTGGCCATGCCTTTGCCGAGGACGAAGTAGCCGGCGGCGTCGAGCGCGAGCTGGCCCTTGAAGAGCTGCGAGTTCGGCACGTGGCCGATGGCGACGAACAATCCGGCGCAGGGCAGGACCGATTCTTCACCGGTCTTGAGGTTCTTGAGCTTCACCCCGGTGACCTTGCCGGCGGCGACATCCAGGACCTCGGTCACGGCGGAATCCCAGACCGGCTTGATCTTCGGGTTGGCGAGCGTCCGGTCGGCCATGATCTTGGAGGCGCGGAGCGTGTCGCGGCGGTGGACGAGATAGACGACGGAGCCGAAGCGGGTGAGGAAGTTCGCTTCCTCGCAGGCGGAATCGCCGCCGCCGACGACGACCAGCGGCTGGTTGCGGAAGGGGGCCAAGGCGCCGTCGCAGGTCGCGCAGTAGGTGACGCCTTTCTTTTCCAATTCGTGCTCACCCGGCACGCCGAGGTGCTTGTGGCCGGCGCCGCTGGCGATGATCAACGTGCGGGTCTCGACCGGATCGCCATCGATGACCAGCCGGATCGGCTTGGCGGAGAGGTCCACCGATTCGACCGTCCCGAACTTCACCTTGGCACCGAACTTCTCCGCCTGCGCCTGCATCCGCGTCATCAGCTCATAGCCGTCCACGCCTTCGGGGAAGCCGGGGAAGTTCTCGACGATGCTGGTGGTCGTGAGCAGACCGCCGGGCATGACCCCGGTGAGGACGAGCGGCGCGAGGTTCGCGCGGGCCGTGTAGATGGCGGCGGTGAGCCCGGCGCAGCCGGTTCCGATGATGACGACGTTCTCCATATTGAAGGGCGCGGACAGTAGACCCGGTGCCCCCGGGGAGCAAGGCGCCGGCTTCGATGGGGAGTTCCAAATCTGGAAAGCAGGAAAGCAGGAACACGGCGAGCGCCTGAAAATGAGAGCCAGGGATGACGACGAAGATGATCCAAGCGGCGAGGCCGTCCTTCCCGGCTTGTCGCGGACCGCCTGCCCGATACCCTGCGCCGGCTATGCAGCTCCACTTCCCTCTCCGCCGCCTGATCGGCGCGTTGTCCGTGCTCGTCCTGGTGCTGACCGGTTGCGCCACGATGCAGGACGACGGCGATTTCGACGTGACCTTGGTGAGGGTGGACTCGGCGCACGGCACCGAGGGCGAGTTCCAGTTCGTCTTCACCCTGCGCCTGCAGAACGCCTCGCCGACGGCCATCGCGCTCGATGGCGGCGCGCACAAGATCTACCTGAACGGCGTGTACGTCGGGCAGGGCCTGAGCAACGAACGGGTGGAAGTGCCGCGCCTGGCCACCACCACCCAGCAGGTGACGGTGAACCTGAGCACCTTCCGTTTGGCGCGGGCCGCCTACCGCGTCTACAACACGCATCAGGCAGACTATCGCGTGGAGAGCACGCTCTACGCGGTGAAGGGCGCGGGCACCCGGCGCATCCGTGCGCACAAGGAAGGCACGGTGAACCTGGATGAGTTCGTGCCGCCGACGCCGAAGCCGTGACCGGCGACGAAGTCGCGGGAATTCATCGATCGACGCCGATGACCCCGGAGACGAGGGCATCCGCTGAGAGGAGCCGGAGTCATCGGAGCCCATCGGAGGGCCGTCTGTGGCGGCGAATCGGGCGCCGTCCCAAGTTCTCCGGACTTCACATCGAACTTTTTCGAGGCAACGGCGTTGCACCCTGCGACCGACACGGAAATGTTTGAACACTTCCGCGGTCCCGTGGTCCATGCTCGCCGTCCCATCTTGAAGTCTCCGCACCCATCCCGGGCTTGTCCGGCCGTCCTCTGCCTCGCGCTGGCCGCGGCCGTGAGCGGATGCTCGACGAAGTATTGGAAGGGCTCGGCCGACCGCGAGGCGGCGAAGCTCATCCGCGAGAAGACGCCGCGTGTCCCCAACATGGACACGAACTTCACCATCGAGCCGATCGCCCCGATCGATCTGGGCACCTTGGGCATGGCGCCCGAACCCGGGGATTTCCTCGG
>CANGMH010000202.1 GCA_947454005.1 Verrucomicrobiota bacterium | reverse complement strand
GAAGAGCGTGTTCACGCCGGTCGAGTAGTTGGAGGCCCAGACGATGGGGACCTTCGTCGCCCAGGAGCGGATGGCGGCCTTCTCGGACTCGGAATGGCCGGTGGTGCCGATCACGAGGGCCTTGCCCGCCTCGGCGCAGGCCGCGGCCACATCGGCCGTGACTTCGTGGAAGCTGAACTCGATGACCGCGTCGCAGCGGGCGATGACCGCCCGGATGTCGTCGCCTTGGTCGATCGCGCCGACGACCTCGTATCCCGGCAACCGGGACGCGCCGGCGATCAGGGCCTGTCCCATGCGGCCTTTCGAGCCGTTGATGATGAGCTTTGTCATGTGCAGGGAACCGATACCAGCCGGTCGCCGGTCAGGCGAACGGGAAAACCTCCGGCCGTCGGCCGGCCCGACCCGCATCGGCGTCCCGGTCGCCCACGGGAATCAGGTCGAATATGCCGGAGCGCGACTCCGTTTTGACTTCCTGCCCGCCGAGGGCAGCATCGGTTCCATCAAACGCCCCATGTCCTTCGTCTCCGCCCATCGCCGCCGTGTCGTCGGGATCGTGTCCATCTCGGTCGCGGTCCTCCGCGCCGTGGCGACGGACGCGGCCGGTGTGGAGTTCTTCGAGAGCAAGGTCCGGCCGGTGCTGGTCGACCGCTGCTATCCGTGCCACAGCGCTAAGGCCGAGAAGGTGAAGGGCGGTCTGCTCCTCGACACCCGAGCGGGCGTTCTGAAAGGCGGGGCCAACGGTCCGCTGATCGTCGCCGGCAAGCCCGCCGAAAGCTTGCTCATCCACGCGGTGAAGGGCACGGCCAAGGACCTCGACACGATGCCGCCCAAAGGCGGGCCGCTGAGACCGGAAGAGATCGCCGCGCTGGAGGAATGGGTCCGCGCGGGTGCGCCGGACCCGCGCGGCGATTCGGTGGTCGCCGCGAGTCCAGCGGACCGCCACTGGGCCTTCCAGCGGCCGGTCGCGCCGGCGGTACCGGCGACCCGGATCCCGGGCGCGCCGATCAACAACCCCATCGATTCCTTCGTCCAGGCCAAGCTCGCCGCCCAAGGGCTCGTGCCGACGCCGCGGGCCGATCCGCGCACCTTGCTCCGCCGCGCCACCTTCGATCTCACCGGACTTCCGCCCACGCCGGAGGAGATGCGGGAGTTCTTGGCCGATCGTTCGCCCGGGGCGTTCGCCAAGGTCGTCGACCGCCTCTTGGCGTCGCCGCGCTATGGCGAGCGCTGGGGGCGCCACTGGCTCGACGTGGCGCGCTACGCGGATTCCAAGGGTTACGTCTTCGAGGAAGAACGCCGTTACGCCTACGCCTACACCTATCGCGACTGGGTCGTGCGCGCCATCAACGAGGACCTGCCGTACGACCAATTTCTTGTCCAACAGATCGCCGGCGACCAGATCGCGACGAAGGACGACCCGTGGCCGCAAGCGGCGCAGGGCTTCTTGACGCTCGGTCGGCGGTTCCTGAACAACACACCGGACATCATCGACGACCGGATCGATGTCGTCTTCCGCGGGACGATGGGCCTGACCGTCGCCTGTGCGCGGTGCCACGACCACAAATACGACCCCATCCCCACGGCCGATTACTACTCGCTCTACGGCGTCTTCGACAGCAGCCATGAGCCCGGCGAGAAACCGCTGCTCGGCGCCAACCCCGATCCGGTACGCGCCGCGCAGTTCGCCGAGGACCGCGCGAAGCGCGAGAAGGAGCTCGCCGAGTTCCGCACCGAGCGGACCGCGGACGTCCTGAAGAAGCTCCGCGAACGCGTCGGCGATTACCTGCTCGCGGCGCAAGATTCCCTCGGTCTCGACTGGACCAACCTAGAGGGCCTCGCCCGGGTGCGGAGCCTCGACCCCGGCCTCGTCGCCGCGTGGAAGACTCGCCTGGAGCAATGGCGAGGGATCCACCATCCGGTCTTCGCGCCGTGGTTCGCCTTTTCCGGCATCGCGACGAACGATTTCGCCGCGCAGTCCGCCGCCGTCGTGGGAAAACTGAAGGCCGATGACCCGGCGAAGCCCGTCAACGCGGCGGTCGCCCGTTCCTTCATCGAGCGTCCACCGACGAACTTCGCCGATGTCGCCGCGCGTTACGGCGCCTTGCTCACGGCCGCGGACGCCGCGTGGACCGCCTCGCTCGCCGCGTCCGCGGCGTCCGGAGGACCGGCACCGACCGCGCTCGCCGACGCCCCGCAGGAACAGCTCCGGCTGTTGTTGCTCGGCGACGATTCCCCGGTGAAGGAGGCGATGAAGGACATCGACCGTTTCTTCGACACGCCGACCGCCCAGAAGCTCCGCGGCTTGCGCCGTAAACTGGACGAGCTCGACGCCACGCATCCCGGGGCGCCGCTCCGCGCGATGGCGCTGGTCGACAACCCCGCGCCGAACGAGCCGGTCGTCTTCAAGCGCGGCAATCCCGGCAACCACGGCGCGAAGGTGCCGCGGCAGTTCTTGGGCGTGGTCGCCGGCAAGGACCGGAAGCCGTTCTCCCAGGGCAGCGGCCGGCTGGAGCTGGCCCGGGCGATCGCGAGCCGGGAGAATCCGCTCACGGCCCGGGTGTTCGTGAACCGGGTGTGGCTCCGGCATCTCGGGGCGCCGCTCGTGCGCACCCCCAGCGATTTCGGCGTGCGCAGCGATCCCCCGATCGACCCGGAGCTGCTCGACCATCTGGCCGTCTGGTTCATGGACCACGGCTGGTCGCCCAAGGCGCTCCACCGCTACATCCTGCTCTCGGCGACGTACCAGCAGGCCAGCGATCCCGGCGAGGACCCGGCCGCCAAGGCCGCGTTCGCCCGCGGCGAGAAGGTGGATCCGACGAACCAGCGTCTGTGGCGGATGAACCGGA
This sequence comes from Verrucomicrobiota bacterium, assembly GCA_947454005.1. Taxonomy (GTDB): domain Bacteria; phylum Verrucomicrobiota; class Verrucomicrobiia; order Limisphaerales; family UBA9464; genus CAIVQB01. The sequence continues at coordinate 5,219 of CANGMH010000202.1, read as the reverse complement.
AGCGGGCCGATTTCGAGGCCATGCGCGACAGCTTGTTGGCGGTCAGCGGCCAGCTCGACGGTTCGATCGGCGGCCAGCCGGTGGAGATCTACGAAGGGAAGGATGCACCGCGGCGGACCATCTACGGCTTCATCGACCGGCAGAATCTCCCCGGCCTGCTGCGCGCCTTCGATTTTGCCAGCCCCGACAGCACGTCGCCGATGCGGTACGAGACGACCGGACCCCAGCAGGCGCTCTTCCTGATGAACAGCCCGTTCATCATCGCCCGGGCCCGTGATTTCGCGGGCCGACCCGACATCGTCGCGGCGAGGAGCGACGCCGACAGATTGGCCCGCCTCAACCAGCTGGCGTTCCAGCGCGGACCCGCTCTGCAAGAGCTCGAGCAGGCGCTGGCCTTCGTCGGCAGCGCGGGCGCGACGACCCCGGCCGCTGTTCCCGCCGAGGCATGGAGCTACGGCACCGGGGAGTTCGACGCGGCCTCCGGACGGGTGAGGTCCTGGAAGGCGTTCGGCAAGTTCACCGGCACCGCTTGGCAGCACGGCGACAAGCTGCCGTCGGCCGACGGGAAGTGGACCATGCTGGACAACGGCGGCGGCCATCCCGGCCACACGGCGGCCGACGCGGCGATCCGCCGTTGGACCGCGCCGGTCGACGGCACGGTGCGCATCCTCGGCTCGCTGGAGCACAAAGGAGCGGCAGGCGACGGTGTGCTCGGTCGTATCGTGTCCAGCCGGTCGGGCCCGGTCGGCGAGTGGACCGTGAAGGACCGGAAGGAACGCACCGACGTGGCGCGGCTGGAGGTCCGGCGCGGCGACACCATCGATTTCGTGGTCGAACCCCGGGCGGACGAGAACTCGGATAGCTTCCGGTGGGCACCGGTGGTCGAGCAGGTCGCCGACCGGCCGGAGGAGATCGCCGGCGTCTCGTCCTGGGATGCCCGACCGGATTTCGGAGGCCCCGTCGTCCCTCGGCGCCCGCTCACCGCTTGGGAGCGGTACGCCCAGGTGCTGCTCAGTTCGAACGAGTTCGTCTTCGTCGATTGAACCGTGCCGCATCCCGCCGTCCGCCGGAGCGCGCCCGCCTCCGGCGCCCCGCCAAATATGCTGTTGCTGCGGGGAAGACCCTCCCTATCCTCAGCGTGATGAAGGACATGTCACGAGCACGTTCGCTTTTGCTGCTGGCGGCGCTCGCCGTCTTGGCGGCCGGTTGCGGCGGCGTCCGCGGCAATTATCAGGCGTCCCCCGCTTCGTTGATGCTCCTCAAGGCCTCGCCGGCGCCCGCCCCTTCTCCGGCCGCGGGCGGTCACATCCCGTCCATCGTCACGGCCGATTGATTTCTTCGTATGCGTTTCCCCCTCGCCCTGACGGTCAAGATCGCTTCCCACATCGTCAAGCACAAGGTCGCGCGGACCCCTAAGTTCGCGATGGTCCTCCAGCTCGAACCGCTCCACACCTGCAACCTGACCTGCACCGGGTGCGGACGCATCCGCGAGTACTCGACCAACCTGAAAGACATGGTCCCGCTCGAGCAATGCCTCGCCGCGGCGAACGAGTGCGAGGCGCCGATGGTGTCCATCTGCGGCGGCGAACCGCTGATCTATCCCAAGATCGAGGAGCTGGTCGCCGGCCTGCATGAGCAGGGACGGGTGATCTACATCTGCACGAACGGCGTGTTCATGCGGAAGAAGATGCGCGACTACCTGGCCGCGGTGTACACGCCCAAGATGGAGCCCAAGCTCCAGCGGTTGGTCTCCGAGCAGCTGGTCACCGAGAAGGAGGCCGAGGCCATCCGCAACGCCGAGGGCGCGGCCAAGACCAAGGTCGTCATCCGTCCGAGCAAGTGGATGTACTGGAACGTCCACGTGGACGGCCTCGAGTTCACCCACGACCTCATCGTGGAGCGCGAAGGCGTGTTCAAGGAGTGCGTCGCCGCCATCAAGATGGCCAAGATCCTCGGTTACCAGACCGCGACCAACACGACGGTCTACAAGGAGACCGACGTGCAGGAGCTGGAGGACATGTTCAAGTACCTCAGCTCGCTCGAGGTCGACGGACACACCATCTCGCCGGGCTACGATTACGACGCGGCCAAGAAGGACATGGCGAAGCGCCTCGGCCGCGACCCCAAGGAGTTCTTCCTGACCCGCGAGATGACGCGGCAGAAGTTCGCCAAGATCGAGGAGTGGGGGAAGATGTTCACCATCTTCGGCACGCCGGTGTACCAGGAGTTCCTCGCCGGGAAACGCGAGCTCACCTGCACCGCGTGGGCCATCCCCACCTACAATGTCCGCGGATGGAAGGCGCCGTGCTACCTGATGACGGACGGCCACTACGCGGGCTACCACGAGATGCTCCGCGAGGTGAAGTGGGAGAACTACGGCGTGGTCGACGGCAAGGCGCGCGACCCGCGCTGCGAGAACTGCATGGTCCATTGCGGTTACGACCCCAGCGGCGCTCTCGGCACCAACTACCAGGCCGGCGACAACTGGAAGAACTTCGCTTACAACTTCGGCGCCAAACCGAAGCCGGTCGCCGCCAGCGCGGAGCTTGCGAAGCGCGCCTACAACGGCGTCTCGATCGGCAAGGGCCACCTCTCCGAGGCCAAGGCCGCCATCAACTCTCCCCGCGCCGCGATGAACGGCGCCCAGTCCGTCTTCCAGCGCAAGGGCCACCACGACCACGACGAGGCCGGCATGGACACCACCCAGCGCGACGAACTGCTGGCCAAGGTGGACGCGGCCAAGAAGGTCGGTTCCAAAGCGGATTGACCCGACCTCCCCTTTCCTAATGAGCGCACTGTTCCTCTCCCCTCCTTCCTTCGACGGCTTCGATGGCGGCGCCGGCGCGCGCTACCAGGCCAAGCGCGAGGTCACCAGCTACTGGTATCCGACCTGGCTCGCCCAGCCCGCGGCCCTCGTGCCCGGTTCCAAGCTGCTCGATTGCGCCCCGCACGGCATCGGCGTCGACGAATGCCTCCGTGTCGCCGACGGCTTCGACCACGTCATCATCAACACCTCCACGCCGTCGCTGAAGAACGACAGCAAGGTCGCCGAGGCCATCAAGGCCCGCCGTCCCGGGACCAAGATCGGTTTCGTCGGCGCGCACGCCGCGGTGCTGCCGACCGAGACGTTGAAGGCCTCCCCGGCGATCGACTGGGTCGGGCGCAAGGAGTTCGACTTCACCTGCAAGGAGGTCGCCGAGGGCCGCCCGATGGAGACCATCGCGGGCCTGAGCTTCAAGAAGGACGGCAAGATCATCCACAACCCCGAGCGCGAGCTGATCCACAACATGGACGAGCTGCCTTGGGTGGCGGACGTCTACAAGCGCGACCTCGACATCGAGAAGTACTTCATCGGCTACCTGATGCACCCGTACGTCTCGATGTACACCGGGCGCGGTTGCCCGGCGCAGTGCACCTTCTGCCTCTGGCCGCAGACCATCGGCGGTCACAAGTACCGCGTCCGCTCGGCCGAGAACGTCGCCGCCGAGATGGCGCACATGAAGCAGATCTTCCCGCAGGTGAAGGAGTTCTTCTTCGACGACGACACCTTCACCGCGAACCTCCCCCGCGCCCGCGAGATCGCCAAGAAGCTGGCGCCGATGGGACTGACCTGGTCGTGCAACAGCCGCGCGAACCTCGAGTACGACACCATCAAGAACATGAAGGACTCGGGCCTCCGCCTGTTCCTCGTGGGCTATGAGTCCGGCAACGACGAGACGCTCAAGCGCATCAAGAAGGGCGTGACCACCGACGAGATGCGCCGCTTCACCAAGTCCTGCCACAAGGCCGGCGTGGTGATCCACGGCACCTTCATCCTCGGCCTGCCCATCGAGACCAAGGAGACGATCGAGCAGACCATCAACTTCGCCCAGGAGCTCGACGTGTTCTCGCTCCAGGTGTCGCTCGCGGCGCCGTATCCCGGCACGGAGCTCTACGAGATGGCCAAGCAGAACGGCTGGTTCGTGAAGAAGGACAAGACCGACATCCTCCATGGCGACGGGCTCCAGCAGTCCACCCTCGAGTACCCCGGCCTGGACAAGGACGAGATATTCGAGGCGGTCGACCGGTTCTATCGCAGCTATTACCTCCGGCCCGGTCCGATCCTCCGCATCATCAAGACGATGCTCGAGGACAAGAGCGTGATGGTCCGGCGCGTGCGCGAGGGCTACGAGTTCTTCCGCAGCCTCAGCCAGCGCAAGGACGACCTGAAGGCGTCGCGGGCTCTCGCGGCGGCCTGAACATCGGGGTCTCGCACGACACGGCGCGGACCGGCGAAAGCCGGGGCCGCGCCGTTTTGCGTCCGGCGCCGGCGTCCGACGGCTTTTCGGTTGAACCGCCGTCGGCTCGTCCCCAAGTTGGGCCCATGGAGATGGTCACGATCGCACGACACTTGAACGCCGCCGCTGCCGACCTCGACGCGGCCCGCCTGGAGGCCGCGGGATTCGTGGTGCTCCGCCACAGCGAGATGTCCGCCATGGCGGAAGGATATCCCGCGAGCGTGGGCGGCATCCGCATCCAGGTGCGCGCCGACCAGGCCGACGACGCGCGATCGTTCTTGGCCGACGCCGTCGCGGTGGAACCGGAGACCCCATGAAGCTTCCCGCGTCGTTCCGTCCTTTGGCGCGGCAGCTGGCCGCGGACGAGCTCAGCTGCGCGCCCGAGGTCGTGGCCGCGCACAGCGGCGACAAGTGGTTCGCCAGCCATCCGCCTTCGGTCGTCGCCTTGCCGCGCGATGCGGCGTCCGTCTCGAAGATCCTCGCGTTCGCCCACGCGCGGAGCATCCCGGTGACCGCCCGCGGAGCCGGCCATGGTTACGTCGGCGGCTGCGTGCCCAGCCGGGGCGGGATCGCGCTGTCGCTGGCGCGGATGGACCAGGTCGTCGAGATCGCGGCGACGGATTTCGTGGCGGTGGTCCAGCCGGGCGTCATCACCGCGCAACTCCAGGCAGCGGTCGAGAAACGGGGGCTGTTCTATCCCCCCGACCCCGCGAGCCGCGCGGATTGTTCCATCGGCGGCAACATCGCCACCAACGCGGGCGGACCGCGCTGCCTCAAGTACGGCGTGACGCGCGACTACGTGCTCGGGCTCCAGGTGGCTTTGGCGGACGGCACGCTGGTCCGCCTTGGCTCGCGCACGCACAAGAACAAGACGGGATTCGACCTGCACCGGTTGTTCGTCGGGAGCGAAGGCATGCTCGGCGTCGTGACCGAGGCGACCTT